>NZ_SOKV02000053.1:0-19589 GCF_004407025.1 Paracoccus sp. DMF | reverse complement strand
GCTCAAGGCCCGCTCGGGCGCGCAGCGGGTGGCGGAATTCCTGCTGGACCTGTGCCCGCCCGATGCCGAAAGCGCCACGGTGGTGCTGCCCTATGACAAGGCGCTGATCGCCGGCCGGCTGGGGATGAAGCCCGAAAGCCTGAGCCGTAGCTTTGCCCGGCTGCGCAAATGCGGGGTGCGGATCGACCAGGCCAGCGCGGTCATCGACTCGGTTCCCCAGCTGCGCGGGCTGGCGCATGACGACGGCCCGGGCCGCGCGCCTTAGGCGGCGGGCGACCGGGGCCGCCCGCCCGATCCGTCAGGCGGCAAGGGCGCGCGGAAAAAGCACCGTCTCCTCCAGGTGGATATGCGCGACGACATCGTCGCAGAGCTTGCGCAGCCCGGTGTAAAGCGCGGTCCAGGACCCGCAGGCGCCCTCGGGCAGGGTCAGGCCGTGGGTCACATGCTCGATGCGGCGCAGCAGGTCCGAGGTCACGGCATGCTCTTCGGCCATCACCCGCACCGGCTCGGCCAGCACGGCGCCGGCGCCTTGCAGCATGGCCGGGAACAGCAGGTTTTCCTCTTTCGACATATGCGTCTCGAGGTCGTCGCGCAGCGCCAGCAGGATCTCGGTCAGGCCCAGCGGCGCCTCGTCATGGTCGCCGTGCACCGTCTCGACCCGGTTGGCGAGCTGCACGAGCAAGTTCATCTCCTCGCGGTGGGTGGCGTGATAGCGGTCGAGGATATGGGCGATCAGCTCGGGCGTGGCCTGCGGCGCGTCCCGGCCGGCGCGGTCGATCAGCGCCTGCAATGCGGCGGTCAGCGCGGCAAGGTCCAGCCCGGCCTTGGCGGCGGCATCGGCCAGGCTCAGCGCGCCGCCGCAGCAAAAGCTGATGTCGGCATCGCGAAAGATCTGGGCGGCGCCGGGCAGCCGGGCGGCAATGTCGCGCACGGTGGTTTCAGGCGCAAGCAGGGGGTCGGTCATCGGGATTCTCCGGTTGGTCGGGGGTTGGGGCCGGTTTCCGGCATCCAGGCCTGCGCCTGCGGCGCGGCCAGATGCAGAAGGTCGACGGCGCGGGCGGCGATCTGGGCGGTCGCCTGCGCCAGCGTGGTGTGATGCAGATAAAAGGCCGGGACCGGCGGCAGCACCGTCGCGCCCATCTCGGTCACCGCCTGCATGTTCTTCAGATGCGCCAGCGTCAGCGGCGCCTCGCGCGCCAGCAGGACCAGCGGCCGGCGCTCTTTCAGCTGCACCCCGGCGGCGCGGGTCAGCAGGTTGTCGTCGAACCCGTGCGCAATGGCGGCCAGGCTGCGCATCGAGCAGGGCGCGACGATCATCCCCGCCACCGGGCAGGAGCCCGAGGCGATGGACGCGCCCAGGTCGCCCAGCGGGTGCCGGCGGGCGGCCAGGGCCGCAAGCGCCGCCTCGGCATCGGGCCCGACCTCTTCGGCCAGCGTGCGCGCGGCCATGGCGGACAGCACCAGGTCGATCTCGACCCCGGCCCGGACCAGCGCCCGCGCGCAATCCAGGGCCAGCGCCGCGCCGGATGCGCCGGACACGCCCAGCACCACCCTCATGGCAGGATCTCCGCCAGCAGCGCCTCGGCCCGGGCCTCGTGCGCGGGGTCGAGGTGCATCTCGCGGCCCCAGTCCCGGCTGGTCTCGGTGCCGATCTTGGTGGTGGCGTCGATGCCGATCTTGCCCGCCAGCCCCTCCAGCGGCGAGGCGAAGTCGAGATAGTCCATCGGCGTGCGGTCCAGCAGCATGACGTCGCGGCCCGGGTCCATCCGGGTCGAGATCGCCCAGGCGATGTCGTCCCAGTTGCGGATGTCCAGATCGCCGTCCACCACCACGATCATCTTGGTATAGCTGAACTGCGGCAGCATCCCCCACAGCGCCATCATCACCCGCCGGGCCTGGCCGGGATAGCGCTTGTCGATCCGGACCACCGCCATGCGATAGGAGCAGGCGGCGGCGGGCAGCCACAGGTCCTGCACCTCGGGGATCTGCGCCCGGATCACCGGCAGCGCGAGCTCGTTGAACACTTCGCCGATGACCGAGGGCTCGTCCGGCGGTCGGCCGGTCACGGTGGACAGGTAAAGCGGGTTGTCGCGGCAGGTGATGGCGCTGACCCGCAGCACCGGAAAGGGTTCGACGGCGTTGTAATAGCCGGTATGGTCGCCGAAAGGCCCCTCGGGCGCGGTCTCGCCGGGGTGGACCCAGCCCTCGACCACGATCTCGGCCCGGGCAGGCACCATCAGCGGCACCGAGCGGGCGGGCACCAGTTCGGTCCGCGCACCGCGCAGCACGCCCGAGAACCCCAGCTCCGACACGGTTTCCGGCAGCGGCAGCGCCGCCGCCAGCAAAAGCGCCGGGTCCGCGCCCAGCGCGATTGCCACCGGCATCGGCTCGCCCGCGCGCAGCCAGCCGCGGTGATGCGCTGCGCCGCCGCGATGGGCGAGCCAGCGCAGGATCAGCCGGTCCGGCCCCAGCACCTGGGCGCGATAGACGCCGAGGTTATAGCGCGACAGATCCGCTGCCGCGCTGTCCTGCGGCCGGGTCATCACCACCGGCCAGGTGATCAGCGGCCCGCCGTCCTCGGGCCAGGGCACCTGCACCGGCAGGGCGTGCAGGCCCGGCAGTTCCGCCGCCTGCACCGGCGCGTGGCGCAGGATCCGCGGCCGGGCCCGCAGCGCCGCCCGCAGCGCCGGCCAATGCGACAGCGCATCGCGCAGGCCGGCCGGCGGCGCGGGGCTGCGCAGGCTGGCCAGGAAAGCGCCGAAGGCGGGGATCTGGTCGATCTCCAGCCCCAGCCCGGCCGCCACGCGGGCCTTGGTCCCGAACAGGTTGGCGATCACCGGCATGCGCGGCCCGTCATGCGCCTCGAAGCGCAGCGCCGGCCCGCCCCGGCGCAGGACCGCCAGCTGCACGGCCGTCATCTCGTGGCGCAGCGACACCGGGCTCGCGACCCGCGCCAACTCACCCCGCTCGCCCAGGTCGGCAAGAAAGGCCCGCAGGTCGGGAAACACGGGCAGGCGGCGCATCATCGGCTCCAGAGGCATCAGGCCCGCAACCTGCCCCGGAAAAACCCCGCATCCCTTGACAATAGTCAAGCACCCCGCGGATTTTTCATGGCAGGGAACGGCCATGACCCAACCGCCCGCCCTGCCCCGCCTGCTTGGCCCCCTTGCGCTGCTGCCCCTGGCGACGCCGGCGCTTGGCCTGGCCTTCACCCGCCTCTTGCGCCGGATCGCGCGGCAAAAGCCCTCGATCCTGGCGCGGCTTGGCGAAAGCCAGTCCGCGCGCTTCCTGATCGACGTTACCGACGGCCCGGTGATCCTGCTGATGGAGCCCGGACCGCGCCGCATCACCGCCAGCCGGCGCGGCCGCGCCGAGCCCGCGCATGACGCGGCGATCCGAGGCCGGCTCGCTGCCTTCCTCGCCATGCTGCACGGCAGCGAGGACGGCGACGCGCTGTTCTTTTCCGGCGATCTGACCATCACCGGCGACATGGCGGCGGTGCTGGCGCTGCGCAACGCGCTGGACGACGCCGAACTGGACCTGACCGAAGAGCTTGCGGCGCTGTCGCGCCCGCCCTTCGACCGCTGGCTGCGCCGGGCATCAAGCCTGGTGGCGCGGCAAAGCGGCTATGTGCTGTCACGAGAGGAGCCCCGGCCATGATGGAACTGGTCTGCCCGGCCGGCACGCCGGCGGCCCTGCGCGCTGCGGTCGATGCGGGGGCGCACACCGTCTATTGCGGCTTTGCCGATGAAACCAATGCGCGCAACTTCCCGGGCCTGAACTTCTCGCGCGAGGAGATGGCGGCCGGGGTGGACTATGCCCGCGCGCGCGGCGCCAGGGTGCTGGTCGCGATCAACACCTTCCCGCGCGCCGGTGCGCAGGCGGTCTGGCACCGCGCCATGGCCGATGCGCATCGGGCCGGCGCCCATGCGGTGATCCTGGCCGATCCCGGGCTGATCGCGCATGCGGCAGAAACCCATCCCGACCTGCGGCTGCACCTGTCGGTGCAGGCGGCGGCCGCCAATCCCGATGCGATCAACCTCTACGCCGAGGCGTTCGGCATCCGCCG
Source organism: Paracoccus sp. DMF (assembly GCF_004407025.1). NCBI lineage: Bacteria > Pseudomonadati > Pseudomonadota > Alphaproteobacteria > Rhodobacterales > Paracoccaceae > Paracoccus > Paracoccus sp. DMF. Next base: position 15,520 of record NZ_SOKV02000053.1, on the reverse strand, counting down.
CGTGGTGCTGCCGCGCGTGCTGACGGTCGAGGAAATCACCGCCATCAACCGCGAGATCGACATCGAGACCGAGGTCTTCGTCTTCGGCGGGCTGTGCGTCATGGCCGAGGGGCGCTGCTCGCTGTCCTCCTGGGCCACCGGCCTGTCGCCGAACATGAACGGCGTCTGCTCGCCCGCAAGCCACGTCGCCTATGCCGAGACCGCGGGCGCGAGCGAGGCGCGGCTGGGCGGATACCTGATCCACCGCACGCCGAAGGGCGGCCCGGCCCCCTATCCGACGCTCTGCAAGGGCTGTTTCACCGCGCCCGCGACCGAAACCGCCGCCGCCCAGACCGGCCACATCTTCGAGGACCCGGTCAGCCTGGACGCGACCGAGTTGATTCCGAAGCTGCAAAAGGCCGGCGTCACCGCGCTGAAGATCGAGGGCCGCCAGCGCTCGCGCGCCTATGTGGCGCAGGTCGTGCGCGCCTTCCGCGCCGCGGTCGAGGCCGCCGAGGCCGGTGCGCCGATGCCCTCGGGGCTATTGGCGAAGCTGACCGAGGGCCAGGCCGCCACCACCGGCGCCTATGCGAAAACCTGGAGGTAAGCCATGGACCTGACCATCGGCCCGATCGCGTTTTTCTGGACCGCCGAGCAGGTGCGCGCCTTCTACCGGCAGCTCGCCGCCGGCCCGGCGCGGCGCGTGGTGATCGGCGAATGGGTGTGCTCGAAACGGCTGCCGTTCTGGCAGAACGAGATCCCGGCCGCGGTCGAGGCGCTGCAAGCCGCCGGCAAGGAGGTGGCGCTCTCGACGCTGGCGCTGATCACCCTGAAACGCGAGCGCCGGCAGACCGCCGACCTGTTCGCCACCGGCATCCCGGTCGAGATCGCCGACCTGGGCGCGCTGAAGCACCTGCCCGAGGGCGCGCCCTTCCAGGTCGGCCCCATGGTCAATGTCTATAACGAGGGCACGCTGGAATGGCTGGCCCGCAAGGGCGCGACCCGGATCTGCCTGCCGCCGGAGCTGCCGCTGGCCTCGGTCGCGGTGCTGGCCCGGGCCGGGCGCGATGCCGGCGTCGCGGTCGAGGTCTGGGGCCACGGCCGCGCGCCGCTGGCGATCTCGGGGCGCTGCTATCACGCCCGGCTGCACGACCGCGCCAAGGACAGCTGCCTGTTCGTCTGCGGCGACGACCCGGACGGGCGCGCGGTGCAGACGCTGGACGGGCAGAGCTTCCTGACCGTCAACGGCGTGCAGACCATGGGTCACGCCCATACCACCGTGGCCCGCCAGATCGAGGCGCTGCGCGCGGCCGGGGTCGGCGCCATCCGCCTGTCGCCCCAGCACGGCGATTTCGCCACCATCACCGGGATCTACGACAGGGCGGTGCGGCAGGCGGCGGCGCCGGACGACACGGTGGCCGCGCTGGCGGCGGCCATGCCGGGCGCGGCCTTCGCGGACGGCTTCCTTGCGGGAGCGCCCGGGCTGCGCCCGGTGACCTGAGCGGGGGCGCTAAAGCCGCTCGCCCACCACCCGGGCGCAAGGCGCCAGCGAGATCGCCCCGGCATCGGGGTGGCCGAGGCTTTGCTCGGCCAGCGGCCGCGCCCGACCCAGGCGGGGGACGAGCTGCGCCGTGCCCGCTGCCGCCGCCTGCGCGGCTTTTGCCGCCGCGGCCCAGGCTTCGGCAAGAGCATGGCCGGCGCCCACGCCCTGCTCCAGCGTCTCGACGAAGGGCACCAGCGCATCGACCAAGGTCTTGTCGCCGACCTGCGCCCCGCCCATGCCGGTAATGGCCGCCAGCGCGGCACGGGCGCCCTGCGCCACGCGGGGCGCGGTCAGCGCCTCGGCATCGGTCAGCGCCACCCTCCAGGCCCGCAGCGCCGCGCCCCAGAGCGCACCCGAGGTTCCGCCGGCCCGATCCGCCCAGGCATCGCCCGCCAGCGCCAGGACCGTCGCCGCGCCAGCCCCCGCCTCGGCCGCGCGGCAGGCCGCATCGGCGGCAGCACGAGAGCCGCGCGCCATGCCCTGGCCATGATCGCCGTCGCCGGCGCGGGCGTCGATGGCGCCCAGTTCCGCCTCGGCTTCGGCCAGCGCGGCGGCCAGATCGCCGAGCAGGCCCGCGATGCAGCGCCCGGCCTGGACCGATACCGCGCTGCCCGGGCGGATGCCCTGGGCCCCCTCGACCGCGCGCAGGACGCGGGCGGCGGCACTCGCCGCCACCGCACCGCGGCGGAAGGCGGGCGTGTCGGCCGCGGCGCACCACAGCCGCTCCAGATCGGCGTCCAGCCACACCAGCGACAGCGAACAGCCCGCCATGTCGAGGCTGGTGACGAATTCGCCGACCTCGGGCATGACCGGCTGCAGGCCCGCTTTGGCCAGCAGCGCCGTCAGGTGATGCCAGAGCACGAAAAGCTCCTCGTATTTGGTACAGCCGAGCCCGTTCAGCACCACGGCCACGCGGCCCGCATGCCCGGCCGGACGCTCGGCCAGCAGCGGTTCCAAGAGCAGCCGCGCCAGATCGGCGGCGGGCAGCAGGTCGCGCGTGCTGATGCCCGGCTCGCCATGGATGCCAAGGCCAAGCGCCATGCGGCCCGGCTGGACCGAGAACAGCGGCTCGGCCTCGCCCGGCAGGGTGCAGCCATCGAAGGCGATGCCGAAGGACACCGTCGCGGCATTGGCGCGATCGGCCAGCGCCATCGCCGCGTCGAGGTCCAGCCCCTCTTCGGCCGCCGCGCCTGCGACCTTGAAGACCAGGAGGTCGCCCGCCACGCCGCGGCGCTTGTGACGCTGGGCCACGGGGGCGCTGGCCACGTCGTCGGCGACGGCCAGCAGCCGGGCGTCGATGCCCTCGTCCCGCAGCCGCGCGGCGGCGGCGGTGAAGTTCAGCATGTCGCCCGCGTCATTGCCGTAGCCCAGGATCACGCCGCGGCCGTCCTGCGCCTGCCGCGCCACCCCGGCGATGGCCGAGGTCGAGGGTGAGGTGAAGACATCCCCCGCCACCGCCGCATCGGCCAGGCCCGGGTCGACATAGCCCAGGAAGGCCGGGTAGTGCCCCGAGCCGCCGCCGACGACCAGCGCGACCTTGGCGGGGCCGTCGGTGGCGCGGGTCGCCCCGCCCGGCACGGCAAGCACATGGCCCGGATCGGCCGCGCAAAAGCCGGACAGGGATGGGCCGCGAAGGTCTCGGGCGTGTCCTGGATCTTGGTCATGGCAATGCCCTCAAGTCAGGGGCACCAGCCGCCGGGCGGCGGCGACGGTGCGGTTCAGCCAGTCATGCTCCTGCGCACGGGTGGCCTGCAGATTGTCGGAATGCGGCAGCCAGTGCTCCAGGATGACGCTCATGTCCGGGTCGCGGTCCACAAGCGCCGAGAGCACCTCGGACAGCTCGGCCAGGCCCTCGCCCAGGGGGTGCCGTGGATGCGGAAGCCCACGCCGTAAGGGGTCGGGGGTGATCCGGTAATCCTTGAAATGCAGGTTGATGGCCTAGGGCGCCAGCATCCGCACCGTCTGCATCGGCCATTCGCCGGCGCAAATGGAATTCGCCACGTCCAGGCACACGCCCAGCGCGTCGTCGGCCACCGTGTCCAGAAGCGCGACCATGCGGGGCGAGGGATAGTTGAAATGGTTCTCGATGGAAAAGCGCAGGCCGGCGGCCTTGCCCTCGGGCAAGAGCGCGCGCAGCTGCGCGGCCAGTTGCGGCACCGGGATCAGCGCATCCTCGGCATCCAGCGCCACGCGCAGGATGGTCGAGCCGATGCGCCGGCCGATGGGGATATAGCGCGCCAGTTCCTCGGCATCGAAGGATCTCCATGATCTTCAGCGGCTGAGTGATGCCGGCATTGTTCACCAGCACGTCGATGCGGCCCCATTGCGCGATCAGCGCCTGGAAGGCGGCCTTGACGCTGGCCTGGTCGGTGACGTTGCAGGCCAGCCCGACATGGTCCGGGCCCAGTTCGGCGGCGGCGGCCGCGGCGGCGGCCTGGTCCAGGTCCAGGATGGCGACCGTTGCGCCATGCTGCGCGAACAGCCGCGCGGTGGCGAGGCCCAGGCCGCGTTTCGACGCGGCGCCGGTGATGACGGCGAATTTGCCGGTCAGAAGGGCGGTTCCCATGGTGATGCTCCTGTCGGTGATGGGAAAGGGAAAGGGGTTACAGCCAGCCGCGCAGATGCCGGGCGATGGCCCTGGTCGAGATGCCGTAGCGGTCGTGCAGCGTCGGCAGCGCGCCCGCGTCCAGGAACTGGTCGGGCAGGCCGATCATGCGGAAGCTGGGCGCGACGCCGTTCGTCAGCAGGGTCGCGGCGACGGCCTCGCCCAGGCCACCGACGCGGGTGTGGTTTTCGGCGGTGACCACCAGGCGGCCGCCCTTGCGGGCCTCGGCCAGGATGGTCGCGGTATCCAGGGGCTTGATGGTCGGGCAATGCAGCACCGCAACCGAGATGCCGTCACGCTCCAGCGCGGCCGCCGCGTCCAGCGCCCGCATGGTCATGAAGCCGGAGGAGATGACCAGCGCATCCGATCCGTCGCGGATCAGCCTGGCCCGGCCCAGTTCGAAGCGGTAATCCGGGTCGTGGGCGCGCAGGACCGATGGCACCTTGCCGCGCGGCAGGCGCATGTAGACCGGGCCGTCATGGGCCACCAGCGCCGGGACGGCTTCGGCAACGTCGATGGCATCGCAGGGATCGACGATGGTCAGGTTCGGCAGGCCGCGAAAGATCGCCAGATCCTCGGTCGCCTGGTGGCTGGGGCCGTAGCCGGTGGTCAGCCCCGGCAGCGCGCAGACGATCTTGACCGGCAGGTTCTCCTCGGCGATGGCCATGGCGATGAAGTCATAGGCCCGGCGGCTGGCAAAGACCGCATAGGTGGTGGCGAAGGGGATGAAGCCCTCGCGCGCCATGCCGGCGGCGGCCGAGATCATCACCTGCTCGGCCATGCCCATCTGGTAGAAGCGGTCCGGGAAGGCCTGGGCAAAGACATGCAGGTCGGTGTATTTCGACAGGTCCGCGGTCAGCCCGACGATGCGCGGATCGGCCTTGGCAGCGGCGACCAGCGCGTGGCCGAAGGGGGCGGCGACGCTTTCATAGCCCTCGGCCTCCAGCGAGGCGATCATGGCCGAGGTCTTGCCGCTGCCGGTGCCGGGCTGGCGCGGCTGCCACTTGCGGTGCGGGTCATAGGTGGAACGGGTGGTCATGGCCGTCACTCCGGCTTGGTTGCGTCAAGAACGGCCAGCGCCTTCTGCCATTCATCGGCTTCGACGCGGACGAAATGCGTGATCTCGCGGGCCTCGAGGAAGGGCACGCCCTTGCACATCACCGTGTCGCAGATGATGACGCGGGGCCGGGCCTCAGCCAGGTTGCGGGCGGCGTCGAAGGCCGCGACCAGCGCCGGAATGTCGTTGCCGTCGACGCGCTGGACGTGCCAGCCGAAGGCCGCCCATTTGTCGTGCAGCGGCTCGGCGCACAGCATCTCGGTCGACTTGCCGTCGGCCTGCTGGTCGTTGAAATCGACGATGCAGATCAGGTTGCCCAGCTTGTGATGGGCGGCGGACATCGCGGCCTCCCAGGTCGAGCCCTCGCCCAGCTCGCCATCCGACATCAGGTTGTAGACGAAGGCCGGACTGCCCTTGGCCCGCAGCCCCAGCGCCATGCCGACGCCGATGCCCAGGCCCTGGCCCAGCGAGCCGCCGGTGATCTCCATCCCCGGGGTATAGGCGGCCATGCCGGACATGGGCAGGCGGCTGTCGTCGCCGCCATAGGTCTCCAGCTCGGCCTCGGGCAGGATGCCGGCCTCGATCAGCGCGGCGTAAAGCGCGATGGCGTAATGGCCGATGGACAGCAGGAAGCGGTCGCGGCCTTCCCATTCGGGATCGTCGGGGCGGTGGTTCAGCGCGTGGAAATAGGACACGGCCAGCACGTCGGCGATGCCGAGCGCCTGCCCGACATAGCCCTGGCCCTGGACCTCGCCCATGCGCACGGCCTTGCGGCGGATTTCCCAGGCCCGGCGGGGCAGGCTCATGTTCGGAAATGCGGTGGTCCCGCTCATCTTGGCAGTCTCCTTTGATCGGCCCCGACGCGCTGTCGGGGGCGGTGCGCCGCAGACGCGGCAGGCAGGCGTGAGGAAAGGGCGCGGCGGCAGGGCCGCACCGTCGCGTCGATAAAGGGTCATCGCCGGCACATAGCTGACCAGGGCCAGGACGATCATCGACACCAGGAAGAAGGGCCACAGCTCGCGCGTCGTCGCGCCCAGCGAGGTCTTGGCGATCAAGGCGGATATGAACAGCGTGGTGCCGATCGGCGGACGCGGCGACGGGCGGCCGACGACAGCCAACTGATTCGCTCCTATGGGTTGCTGAATGCGGGACGCGCGGCACCGGCCTGAGATTCCATCAGGAGAGCCGCCATGCTACGGCAAGCAGCGCAGCGCCCCCGGGCCGACGCACGGCCCCTTGCGCAGCCCCCGGCTTTGCGGTTTCTCATGACGCCATGACCCGCTTCCGCTTTGCCCCGATCCCGGCCGCCCTGCCCGCCACCGTGCCCTTCACCGGCCCCGAGACGCTCGAGCGCCAGAGCGGCATGCCGTTCCGCGCCCGGCTCGGCGCCAATGAGAACGGCTTCGGCCCCTCGCCCCGCGCCGTCGAGGCCATGGCCCGCGCCTCGGCCGAGATCTGGAAATACGGCGATCCGGACAGCCACAACCTGCGCCAGGCGCTGGCGGCGCATCACGGCACGGCGCCGGAAAACATCATGGTCGGCGAGGGCATCGACGGCCTGCTCGGCCTGCTGGCGCGGCTCATGCTCAGCCCCGGCGAAACCGTGGTCACTTCGGAGGGCGCCTATCCGACCTTCAACTACCATGTCGCGGGCTTCGGCGGCCGGCTGGTCAAGGTTCCCTATCGCGACGATGCCGAAGACCCGCAGGCGCTGACCGACGCCGCCCGCGAAAACGACGCCCGGCTGGTCTATCTCGCCAATCCCGACAACCCGATGGGCAGCTGGCACCAGGGCACGCGGATCGAGGCGATGCTTGCCGACCTGCCCCGGACCAGCCTGCTGGTGCTGGACGAGGCCTATGCGGAATTCGCCCCCGCGGACGCCATTCCCCGCATCGACCCCGAGGACGCGCGGGTGATCCGCTTGCGCACCTTCTCCAAGGCCTATGCCATGGCGGGCGCGCGCGTAGGCTACGCCATCGGCCCTTCCGAGCTGATCGCCGGTTTCGACCGCATCCGCAACCATTTCGGCATGAACCGCACGGCGCAGATCGGCGCGCTGGCGGCCTTGCAGGACCAGGACTGGCTGGCCCATATCCGGGCCGAGACCGCCGCCGCCCGCGGCCGCATCGCCGCCATCGCGCAGGACAACGACCTGGCCGCCCTGCCCTCGGCCACGAATTTCGTCGCCATCGACACCCGGCGCGACGGCACCTTCGCCCGCGCCCTGCTGCAAGTCCTGGGCGCCGAAGGCATCTTCGCCCGCATGCCCGGCACGGCGCCGCTCGACCGCTGCATCCGCGTCTCCTGCGGGCCCAGGCCGGAACTCGACGCCTTCGCCGAGGCGCTGCCCCGCGCGCTCAGGGCGCTGGCGTAAGACTTTCACCGTTTTCCAAATACTCCGGCAACCGCGCCGCCGGCACGACTATTCCAGTGCAAGCGCCGTCGTCGCCTTCAGCTCCTCCATGGACAAAAGCGCGGTGACGTTGTGGATCTTCACCTCGGAAATCAGCGCCTGGTAGAAGCGGTCATAGGCCCGCGCATTCCGCACCCGCACCTTCAGGATATAGTCGATGTCGCCGGCCAGCCGATGCGCCTCGATCACCTCGGGCCGGGCGCGCACCGCGGTCAGGAACTTGCGCGCCCATTCGGGATCATGCTCGCTGGTGCGGATCAGCACGAAGAAGCAGGCGTCGAGCCCCAGCGCATCCGGGTCCAGAAGCGCCACCTGCGCCCGGATCACCCCGGCCTCGCGCAGCTTGCGAATCCGGTTCCAGACCGGGGTCTTCGAGGCCCCCACCCGGGCCGCGATGTCGTCCAGCGACAGAGTCGCGTCCTCTTGCAGCAGGGACAGGATTTTGCGGTCCGTGTCATCCAGCCGGATGGGTGTTTGTCGCTCGTCGCTCATCGTGAAATCCCTTCCTACGCTCGCCCGGAACCGCGGGAGATGTTTCTTATTTCTCCGCCCCACTCGTCAATATGGGGGATTATTTTCTATATTGCAGGGACAGAAAACGAAAGGCAAAGGCCATGTCCAAGGGCTTCACCCCATCCCCCGCAACCCCCGGCGTCATCACGGCGAATGACCTGCGTATGGGCCATTGCGTGTGGATGCGTAACGGCCAGTGGACCGCCGACCCGCGCGAGGCCGAGCTGTTCGAGGACGAGGCCATCGCCGAGCTGGCCCTGCTCGACGCCATCGCCCAGGCCGGCCTGGTCGTCGGTGCTTATCTGGTCGAAGCCAGGCGCGGGCCCGACGGCCGCCCCGAGCCGGCGCATTTCCGCGAAGCGTTCCGCCGCAGCGGCCCGACCCACAAGCATTTCCAGCAAGCCGAAGCCGAGGCCAGCCATGTTTGACGCGCGTCCCCAGCACAACGACCAGCATCGCGAATACCTGCGCCACCGCGCCCAGCAGTTCCGCCGCCAGGTCGAGCGCCGTCTGGACGGCAGCCTGACCGAAGAGGAATTCCGGCCGCTGCGGCTGAAGAACGGCGTCTATCTGCAGCTGCATTCCTATATGTACCGGGTGGCGATCCCCTATGGCGCGCTGACCCCGGACCAGATGCGCATGCTGGGCCATGTGGCCGAGCGCTGGGACCGCGGCTATGGCCATTTCACCACCCGCACCAATATCCAGTTCCACTGGCACAAGCTGGTCGATATCCCGGATTCGATGGATGCGCTGAACTCGGTCGGCATCCACTCGATCCAGACCTCGGGCAACACCATCCGCAACGTCAATGCCGACGCCTTCGCCGGCGCCGCCGCCGACGAGCTGGAGGATCCGCGTCCCTGGGCCGAGCTGATCCGCATCTGGTCCACCGACCATGCCGAATTCCAGTTCCTGCCGCGCAAGTTCAAGATCTCGGTCTCGGCCGGCAAGCAGGACCGTTCGGCGGTCTCGGCCTATGACATCGGGCTGCGCATCGTCGAGCAGGACGGCCAGCGCGGCTTCCAGGTCTGGGTCGGCGGCGGCCTGGGCCGCACGCCCTATCTGGGCCAGGTGATCCGCGATTTCCTGCCGCAGGCGGACCTGCTGCCCTATCTGGAAGCGATCCTGTCGGTCTATAACCTGACCGGCCGGCGCGACAACAAATGGAAGGCCCGCATCAAGATCACCGTGAACGAGCGCGGCCTGGACGTGTTCCGCGCCGATGTCGAGGCAGAGTTCGCGCAGCGCCGCCGGCAGTTCTCGGGCCTGGACCAGGAGATCCTGCGCGACCTGCGCGAGCGTTTCGCGCCGCCGGAGTTCCTGGACGCACCGGTCGAGGGTTATGAGGCCGCGCGCGCCGCGAACGGCGCCTTCCGCTCCTGGACCGACACCAACCTGCACCCGCACAAGGTGCCGGGCTATGCCAGCGTCATCGTCACGCTGAAGGCGCCGGGCGCCACGCCGGGCGACATGAGCGCCGACCAGATGCGGCTGGTGGCCGACCTGGCCGAGCGGCTGGCCCATGGCGACATCCGGGTGAACCACGACCAGAACCTGGTGCTGCCGCATGTGCGCAAGGCCGACCTGGCCGAGCTTTACGAGGCGCTGCGCCCGGTCGGACTGGCGACGGCGAACTTCGGCAAGATCACCGACATCATCTCTTGCCCCGGCATGGACTATTGCACCCTGGCGACCGCGCGCTCGATCCCGATCGCGCAGGACATCGCCGCGCATTTCCGCGCCCGCGGCCTGGAAGACGACATCGGCGAGATGAAGATCCGCATCTCGGGCTGCATCAACGCCTGCGGCCACCACCACCTGGGCCATATCGGCATCCTGGGCCTGGACCGGGCCGGGGTCGAGAACTACCAGATCACGCTGGGCGGCGACGGCTACGAGATCCCGACGCTGGGCCAGCGCGCCGGCGCCGGTTTCCCGGCGGACGAGGTGGTGCCGGCCATCGACCGGCTGGTCGACGCCTATCTGGAACTGCGGGAATCGCCCGAGGAACGCTTCATCGACGCCTATCGCCGTCTTGGGGTGGCGCCGTTCAAGGCGGCGCTGTATCCGGCCGATGCTTGACGACACGCTGGACGCGCGCGCCGCGCGGTTGAATGATCGCTACAAGCATCATGCCGCGACCGAGGTGCTGCGCCGCGCGTTGAAGGACCCGGACCTGGGTTCGACGACGCTGGTCTCGTCCTTCGGCTCGGAATCGGTGGTGCTCCTGCACATGGTCTCGGTGGTGGCGCCGGGCACGCCGGTGCTGTTCATCGACACGATGATGCTGTTCCAGGAAACGCTGGACTATCAGCTCGAGGTCACGCGCAAGCTGGGCCTGACCGACGTGCGGGTGATCCGCGCCACCGAACGCGAGGTGGCGCTGAACGACCCGGACGGCACGCTGCACCAGTTCAACACCGACGCCTGCTGCGATTTCCGCAAGACGATTCCGCTGGAGCGCGAGCTGTCCAAGTTCGACGCCTGGATCACCGGCCGCAAGCGTTTCCAGGGCGGCGAGCGCCAGCAGCTCGACTTCTTCGAATCCGAGCCGCCCTCGCGCCTGCGCATCAATCCCCTGGCGCATTGGCGGCGCGAGGACGTGCAGGAATACATGGCGGAAAACAACCTGCCGCGGCATCCGCTGGTCGCCAAGGGCTATGCCTCGATCGGCTGCGCGCCCTGCACCTCGCCGATCAAGCCGGGCGAAGACCCGCGCGCCGGGCGCTGGCGCGGCCAGGCCAAGACCGAATGCGGCATCCACTTCATCGGCGGCAAGATGGTCCGCGCAGGAGCGAACACATGAGCGATTTCTTTCTGGTCCGCGACGACGGCTTCCATCCCGACGACGGCGCCGAGCCGGTCGTTCTGGGCCCCGACACCGACCTGGCCACGCTGGACGACTATCTTGGCCACGAGCTGCTGGCCATCGACTTCCCGGCGATGACCGACGGCCGCGGCTTTTCGCTGGCGCGGCTCTTGCGGCAAAAGGGCTACAAGGGTCGCCTGCGCGCCGTTGGCGGCCTGATCGCCGACCAATACGCCATGGCGCGCCGGGTGGGCTTCGACGAAGTCCGCATCCCGGCCGCGCTCGCCGCCCGCCAGCCACAGGAACAGTGGCTTTACCGTGCCGACTGGCAGGATTGGGACCATCGGTCGCGCCTTGCTGGTTGAGTCCGGGGTTTCCCCCCGGCGCCCTTGTGATCTAGATAGACCGGAATCGACATGACCCTGGATGTGCCCGTGGCCGAAGTTGCCGCCAAACCCGCAAAGACCCTGCCCGACGCCCAGACCGTGACCGCGGTGCGGCACTGGACCGACCGGCTGTTCTCGTTCCGCGTGACGCGGCCGGCCTCGCTGCGCTTCCGCTCGGGCGAGTTCGTGATGATCGGCCTGCCGGGCGACAACGGCAAGCCGATCCTGCGCGCCTATTCCATCGCCTCGCCGGCCTGGGACGACGAACTGGAATTCTATTCGATCAAGGTGCCGGACGGGCCGCTGACCTCGAAGCTGCAAAACATCCAGCCGGGCGACGAGATCATCCTGCGCCCGAAGCCGGTCGGCACGCTGGTGCTGGACGCGCTTCTGCCCGGCAAGCGGCTGTGGTTCCTGGCCACCGGCACCGGCATCGCGCCCTTCGCCAGCCTGATGCGCGAGCCGGAGAGCTATGAGCGTTTCGAGCAGGTCATCATGATGCACACCTGCCGCACCGCCGACGAGCTGGCCTATGGCCGTGAGCTGGTCGAGAACCTGAAGAACGACCCGCTGCTGGGTGAGCTTTACGGCGAGACATTCGCCAGTCGGCTGCTTTACTACCCGACGACCACGCGCGAGACGTCGCCCCATATGGGCCGGATCACCGACAACCTGAGTTCGGGCAAGGTCTTTGCCGATCTGGGCCTGCCGCCGATGGATGCGGCGAATGACCGCGCCATGATCTGCGGCAGCCTGGCCTTCAACACCGATGTGAAGGCGGTGCTGGAGGGCTTCGGCCTGCGCGAGGGCGCCAACAGCGAGCCCAAGGAATTCGTTGTCGAAAAGGCCTTCGTCGGCGACGGCATCTGACCCGCTGCCCGGGGGCTTTGCGCCCCCGGACCCCCGCAGGATATTTGGACAAGAAAGAAGCCCGGCGTTGACAGTCCGCCGGGCTGTGCCCATGTTCCGGCGCCGAATCATGCGAAGGAATTTTCATGCCTGTCGTCGTCGTTGAATCCCCGGCCAAGGCCAAGACGATCAATAAATACCTGGGCGACGACTATACGGTTCTGGCGTCCTTCGGCCATGTCCGCGACCTGCCGCCCAAGGATGGCAGCGTCGATCCCGATGCCGATTTCGCCATGAAATGGGAAGTGGCGGCGGACTCGCGCAAGCATGTCAAGGCGATCAAGGATGCCCTGGCGAGCGACCCGAACCTGATCCTTGCCACCGACCCCGACCGCGAGGGCGAGGCGATCTCGTGGCACCTGCTGGAGACGCTGGCGCCGGCGCTGAAGAAGGGCGCCGAGGTCAGCCGCGTCACCTTCAACGCCATCACCAAGACTGCCGTGACCGAGGCGATGGCCAATCCGCGCCAGATCGACCAGCCGCTGGTCGATGCCTATCTGGCGCGCCGGGCGCTGGATTACCTGGTCGGCTTCAACCTGTCGCCGGTCCTGTGGCGCAAGCTGCCCGGTGCCAAGTCGGCCGGCCGGGTGCAGTCGGTCGCCCTGCGTATCATCGTCGACCGCGAGATGGAGATCGAGGCCTTCAAGGCCCGCGAATACTGGTCGGTGCATGCCCGCCTGGCGACCCCGCGCGGCGATGAATTCGACGCCACCATGATCGTCTTCGGCGGCAAGAAGCTGGAACGTTTCGACATCGCCGATGAAGAAGCCGCCAAGCTGGCCGTCGCCGCGATCCGCTCGCGCGACCTGAAGGTCGCCAGCGTCTCGGCCAAGCCCGCCAGCCGCAATCCCTGGCCGCCCTTCATGACCTCGACCCTGCAGCAGGAGGCCAGCCGCAAGCTGGGCCTGGGCGCGCGGGCCTGCATGTCGGCGGCGCAGCGGCTCTACGAGGCCGGCCACATCACCTATATGCGGACCGACGGCATCGACATGGCGCCCGAGGCGGTGATGGCGGCGCGCGACGCGATCAAGGCCCGGTTCGGCGCGGAATACCTGCCGAAATCCCCGCGCATGTACAAGAACAAGGCCAAGAATGCGCAAGAGGCGCATGAGTGCATCCGCCCGACCGACATGGGCCTGTCGCCCGACCGGCTGCCGGTCGCCGACAAGGACCAGAAAGCGCTCTACGACCTGATCTGGAAGCGCACCATCGCCAGCCAGATGGAATCGGCCCGCATGGAGCGCACCACGGTCGAGATCGCCAGCGCCGACGGCCAGGTCGGGCTGCGCGCCAATGGCCAGGTCATGCTCTTCGACGGCTTCCTGCGCGTCTATGACCAGGGCCGCGACGACGAGGACGACGAGGACGGCCGCCGCTTGCCGCTGATCCAGGAGGGCGAGACCGCCGACAAGCGCTCGGTCACGCCCGAGCAGCACTTCACCCAGCCGCCGCCGCGCTATACCGAGGCGACGCTGGTCAAGCGCATGGAGGAGCTGGGCATCGGCCGGCCCTCGACCTATGCCAGCATCGTCACCACGATCCAGGACCGCGACTATGTCCGCAAGGAACAGAACCGCCTGATCCCCGAGGACAAGGGCCGGCTGGTCACCATCTTCCTGCTGAAATACTTCCCGCGCTATGTCAGCTACGATTTCACCGCGCATCTGGAGGGCGAGCTCGACGACATCAGCGCCGGCGACCTAGCCTATCGCGAGGTGCTGCGCCGCTTCTGGCGGGACTTCACCGCGGCGCTGGAAGGCACCAGCGAGCTGCGCATCACCGAAGTGCTCGAGGCGATCGACGAGGCGCTGGCGCCCGCGCTCTACCCGCCGCGCGCCGATGGCAGCGACCCGCGCGAATGCCCGCTGTGCCACAAGGGCCGGCTGCACCTGAAGACGGCGCGCTCGGGCGGGGCCTTCATCGGCTGCACCAACTACCCCGAGTGCCGCTTTACCCGGCCGATCAGCAGCCCCGATGCCGAGGTGGTCGGCGATACCGTGCTGGGCACCGACAAGGGCGACGAGATCAGCCTGAAGAACGGCCGCTTCGGCCCCTATGTCCAGCGCGGCGAGGCCACGGCCGAGCAGCCGAAGCCGCCGCGCGCCTCGATCCCCAAGGGCTGGGACCTGGCCTCGGTCGATCTGGGAAAGGCGCTGGCCCTGCTGGCGCTGCCGCGCGAAATCGGCCCCCACCCCGAGGACGGCGTCCCGGTCGAGGCCGGCATCGGCCGCTACGGCCCCTATGTCAAGCACGGCAGCAAATACGCGAACCTGCCCGAGGTGGACGAGGTCTTCACCATCGGCATGAACCGCGCCGTCGAGGTGCTGGCCCAGAAGGTCACCCGCGGCCGCGCCGCCGCCGCCGCGCCGCTGGCGGAACTGGGCGAGCACCCCGAGGGCGGCCCGGTGCAGGTCATGGCCGGCCGCTACGGCCCCTATGTCAAATGGGGCAAGGTCAACGCCACCCTGCCGCGAGACCTGGAGCCGGGCGCCGTAACCTTGGAACGGGCGCTGGAGCTGGTCGCGGAAAAGGCAGGCAAAGCGAAGAAACCGGCCCGGAAGACCACCGCCAAGGCCGAAAAACTTCCGGCCAGGAAAGCCGCCGCCAAGAAGCCCGCCGCGAAGAAAACCGCGAAAAAAGCCGAATAGTCAGGCCAGGGACGCCCGCGCCGCCAGCCGCAGCGCATGCGAGGCGTCCCGCGCCACCACCGGCAGCGCCGGATCATAGGCGGCGCGGATCACCCGCGCCAGCGCGGCCGAGGGCTGCACGTCCCGCGCGAATGTCAGCATCGCGCGCACTGCCAGCGCCTCGGCCAATTGCCCCGGATGCGCCTCGGCCAGCGCGCCGCCCATGGCCACCAGCGTGATGCAGGCCCGGATGCCGCCGTCGCCGTCAAAGCGGAACACCCGGTACTGGTCCGCCCGCTGCGCCTTCAGCCGCGCCGGCAGGCCGGGCTGCCCGACCAGCCGGTCGAAATCCGGCACGCCCGCCAGCTCGTCCCAATCGCGGACAAAGAAGCCCAGCATATTGGCGCCCATCTCGGGATCGGTCTCGGCCAGCGAATGGCCGGCATCGGCCAGAACCGCCGCCGTGGCGGCCCGGAACACGGCCAGGCTCTCATCCGCCAAGCCGAAGATCACCGGCGCCACCGGCCGCCCCCACCTTGCGCACAGATACTGCCCATCGCGGGTGAACAGCCCCGCGATCTCCTCCGCCTGCATCATTCTCTTTTGTGTCCAAATATCCTCGGGGGTGAATTGCGGCGCGAGCCGCAAGAGGGGGCAGACAGCCCCCTCCCCT
>NZ_SOKV02000052.1:0-20080 GCF_004407025.1 Paracoccus sp. DMF | reverse complement strand
GCTCAAGGCCCGCTCGGGCGCGCAGCGGGTGGCCGAGTTCCTGTTGGACCTGTGCCCGCCCGATGCCGAAAGCACCACAGTGATGCTGCCCTATGACAAGATGCTGATCGCCGGCCGGCTGGGGATGAAGCCGGAAAGCCTGAGCCGCAGCTTTGCCCGGCTGCGGCAATGCGGCGTGCGCATCGACCAGGCCAGCGCCGTGATCGATTCGGTGGCTCGCCTGCGCGAGGTCGCCCATGCCGAGACCGCGCCCTAGCCAAGCGCGACAAGGCACAGCGCGCCGATCGCGGCAAGCCAGATGCCCAGCGGCAGCATGGCGGCGCCCAGCCAGCCGGGTGCTGCGCGCAGATGCAGGAAACCGCCCAGGATCGCGCGCGCCTTCAGCCAGGCCAGCGCCAGCAGCGCCAGGGCCGCCAGCCTTCCGTCGATGCCGGCCAGCAGCGCGGTTGCCAGCGTCAGGCCCAGAAGCAGCAGCCAGGTTCGGGTCAGGGCGTCCATGATTTCCCTACCAGATCAGATAGATGACGGGCAGGATCAGCACCCAGACCAGATCCACCATATGCCAGAACATCGCCCCGGCCTGCACCGGGGCCGGCCGGGCCCGGATCGCGACCAGCGCCAGCACCGCCACGCCGGCGATGACATGGGCGGCGTGAAAGCCGGTCAGCAGGTAATAGAAGGTATAGAAGGGATGGCCGTCCATCCCCAGGCCGGCGCGGATGTCGCGGGCGTATTCCACCGCCTTCAGCGCCAGGAACATCAGCCCGCCGAGCCCGGCGAGGCCCAGGCCCAGCCGGGCGCGGGCGCGCAGGCCGGCGGCGGCATCGCGTTCCGCCCGCGCCGCGAACAGGCCCGACGTGACCAGGATCACCGTGTTCAGCGCCGCCAGCCGCCCGTCCAAGTGGCCCTGCGCGGCGGCAAAGCCCTGCGGGTCGCGCAGCCCCATCGCCACCATGGCGGAAAGCCCGGCGGCAAAGACCAGCACTTCCGAGGCGATCAGGATCCACAGGATCAGCTCTCCCGGCAGGTCGTCGATCCGCATCACAGCACCAGCTGGCGATAGATTTCCGGCAGGGCGCCGGTCAGCCGGTCGGGATCGCGGATCACCGAGAAACCGCCCTGGCCGAAGATGCGCGGGAACCAGCTTTGCGCGCCCTTGTCGATGGTGATGCCAAAGACCGCATGGCCGGCGCGGCGGGCCTGGCGCACGGCCATGGCGCTGTCCTCGATGCCGTGGCGGCCCTCGTAATGGTCCAGGTCGTTGGGCTTGCCGTCGGTGATGACGATCAGCAGCCGGCGCGAGCGGCCCTCTTCGGCGAGCCCGGCCGAGGCGTGGCGGATCGCGGCGCCAAGCCGGGTATAGAAGCCCGGGCGCAGGGCGTGGATGCGGGCCTCGACCTCGCGCGACATGGGTTCGGTGAAGG
Organism: Paracoccus sp. DMF; assembly: GCF_004407025.1. NCBI lineage: Bacteria > Pseudomonadati > Pseudomonadota > Alphaproteobacteria > Rhodobacterales > Paracoccaceae > Paracoccus > Paracoccus sp. DMF. Next base: position 18,656 of record NZ_SOKV02000052.1, on the reverse strand, counting down.
GCTTGCAGTCGTGGATCCAGACCCGGTCGCGCTTCAGCGAGGAAAAGCCCTGGATGGCGAAGCGGTCGCCGCAGGCGTCCAGGCCCCAGGCCAGCGCGGTCAGCGCCTCGCGCGCGATGTCGATGACCGGGCGCCCGGTGACGGCGCTTTCGGTCGAGCGCGACACGTCGAGCAGGATCGAGACGGCGAGGTCGCGGTTTTCCTGCCGGGCCTGCTGCCAGATGCGGTCGCTGCCGCGCCCGGTGGCGCGCAGGTCGGCGATGCTGCGCAGCGCGGCGTCGAGATCCAGTTCGTCGCCGTCGGGCTGGGCGTGGCGGATCGCCCTGGCCGGGCGCAGCGCCTGGAACTGGCGGCGCACGGCCTCGATGCGGCGGCGGGTGGCCGGGTCGGTGACGCCGGCGTAATCGGGCACCGGCTCGACCGGGGCGGCCAGCACGCGGCAATGGTCGGGCAGCCAGACGCCGCCCCTCGCGTCCCATTCGGGATAGGTGAAGCGGCCGGCGATGCGCTCGCGGTCCACGTCCTCGGGCGCGAGGTCGAGATGCAGCTTCAATTTGGTCGCCGGGGCCTTCGAGACCTGGCCCAGCACGATCTCCTCATGGTCGTCGGCGGCCTTCTTGGCATTGTCGAGGTCGTCGTCCTCGACCCGGCGGTTGATGTTCATCATCTCGGCCCAGGTCAGCATGGCCTCGAACTTGTAAAGGATGATGCTGTCCTTGCGCTCGGCCTGGTCGGATTTCATCCGCCGGGTCTTGCGGGCGGTGCCGTCGCCGCCTTCCTCGGGGGTGCCGTCCGTGGGCAGGCTTGCGACCTGCTCGCCGGGGGCCTGGACAAGGCCGCGCAGGTCCGGCCACATCGGCACCGGCAGCACCGGGCGATAGCCGCGCGGCGCCTGCCAATGCGCGGGCGGGGCGGCATAGCCCGACAGCAGCGCGGGTTCCGGCGGCTGCGGATCGCCCAGCAGGTGGCGGACCAGGATCTCGACCTGCGCCTCGGTCCCGCGCAGGGCGGGGCGGCGGCGGGCCTGCAGATGCGCGGCGGCCAGCCGCGACCACAGCGCGGCCAGCCCCGGCGCGGCATCCAGCGTCGCGCGCAGCATCGCCATGCCGGCGGCGATGCCGGCCAGATCGGCGCGCAGCGGATCGGCCTCGGCGGCGAAGCGCGGGGCATGGGCCGAGGCGGCCGCCAGCCACAGGTAGAGCCCCTCGTTGTCCTGAGGTCGCGGGAATTCGGCCAACTCGGCCGGCAGGCGCAGGGCGTCGCCGTCGAAGCTGCTGCGGGCCAGGCGTTCCTGTTCAAAGGCCAGCCGGCGCCGCCAGGAGATGCGGTGGCGGCCGGACTGGTCGGCCACCGGCTTCAGCTCGACATCGGCCGCCCCGCCGAGGCCCCGGAACAGCACGGCGATGCGGCCGCGCATGTCCTCGAAGCGGACGGCGGCCTCGGGGTAGCGCTGCGGCGGGTCCATGCGCGAGGCGATCAGGTGCCACAGCTTGCCGACGGTTTCCTCGGGCTCCCAGGGGGCGATCTCGATATGGGCCATGGCTTTATCCCGTCACCGCCACGGCCAGGTCCAAGAGGCCCTTGCGGGTGTCGGCATCGTCGGTCAGGGGCTCGATCATCGCGGCAAGGATGGCGCGCTCCAGCGCCATGCCTCCGGCGATCAGGGTGGCGGCATAGACCACCAGCCGGGTCGAGACGCCTTCCTCGAGATCCTGGCCCTTGAGCCCGCGCAGCTTGTTCGCCAGCCGCACCAGCAGCGCCACGCGATCCTCGTCCAGCCCGCTTTCGCGCGCCACCACGGGGATTTCATGCTCGGGCCGGGGGAAGGTGAATTCGACCGACAGGAAACGCTGCCGGGTCGAGGGTTTCAGCGTCTTCATGATGTTCTGGTAGCCGGGGTTGTAGGATGCCACCAGCATGAAGCCGGGCGCCGCCTGCAATTCCTCGCCGGTGCGGTCGATCGGCAGGATGCGGCGGTCGTCGGTCAGCGGGTGCAGGACCACGGCCACGTCCTTCCTGGCCTCGACCACCTCGTCGAGATAGCAGATCGCGCCCTGGCGTACGGCCCGGGTCAGCGGGCCGTCGACCCAGACCGTCTCGCCGCCCTTCAGCAGATAGCGGCCGATCAGGTCGGCGGCCGAGAGGTCGTCGTGGCAGGCGACGGTATAGAGCGGCCGGCCCAGCCGCGCCGCCATATGGGCGACGAAGCGGGTCTTGCCGCAGCCGGTCGGGCCCTTCAGCAGCAGGGGCAGGTTGGCGGCATGGGCGGCGGCGAAGATCTGGCACTCGTCGCCCTGGGGCAGGTAGAAGGGGGCGCTCGCCCCCTTCGTGTCGAAGGTTCCGTCCATCGTTTCACTCCGCTGCGACATGGTCGGGGTCTTTGGCCAGCCGTTCACGTTCGACCGGGCCGGGGCGCACCACTTCGCGGCGCGGCACCAGGAGCGAATAGATCAGCATATAGGCGCCGATGACCACCGCCACGCCCGCGCCGAGCCGCATCCAGTAGAACAGCGCGATCTGGTCCTGCACGTCCATGTAATATTCGCCCAGGACGCGCTGCAGGTGGGTTTGCAGCGTGCCGGCAAAGGTCAGCACGAAGGTCATGAACAGCATGCCGCCGGACATCAGCCAGAAGGCGGCCATGTTCAGCACCTGGTTGTAGGGATCGCGCCGGCGCAGGATCGGCAGCGCATAGGTGAAGAGCGCGAGGTTCAGGCAGACATAGGCGCCATAGAACGCCAGGTGCCCGTGCGCCGCCGTGACCTGGGTGCCATGGGTATAGTAGTTCACCCCGTGCAGCGTGTGCAGGAAGCCCCAGACGCCCGCACCGAAGAAGGCCAGGACCGAGCAGCCGAGGCTCCAGAGCAGCGCCGCCTTGTTCGGATGGTCGCGCCGGCCCTTCCAGACCATGACGAAGGCAAAGGCCATCATGGCGAAGAACGGCACGATTTCGAAGCTCGAGAAGATCGAGCCGATCCACTGCCAATAGGCCGGCAGGCCGATCCAGTAATAGTGGTGCCCGGTGCCGAGGATGCCCGAGAACAGCGCCGTGGCGACGATGACATAGAGCCATTTCTCCACAACCTCGCGGTCCACGCCCGTCAGCTTCAGCATCAGGAAGCCGAGGATCGAGGCCATGATCAGTTCCCAAACGCCCTCGACCCACAGGTGGACGACGTTCCACCAGTATTGCTTGTCGAGCGCCAGGTTCGACGGGTTGTAGAACGAGAACAGGAACAGCAGCGCCAGCCCCCAGAGCCCCAGCAGCAGGATTGACGAGATCACCGTCTTGCGGCCCTTGAGCACGGTCATGCTGACGTTCCACAGGAAGATCAGCGCCGCGATGACGATGCCGGCCTTGACCCAGCGCGGCTGCTCGAGGAACTCGCGCCCCTCGCGGCCCAGCAGGAAGTTGCCCTCGAACAGGTTGAAGAGATAGGTCACGACCACGCCCGCCGTGCCGATCACCAGGATGGCGAGCTGGATATAGGCGGCCTTGACCGAGTGGATCTCGCGCTCGGCCTCCTCGGGGATCAGGAAATAGGCGGCGCCGAAAAAGCCGGTCAGCAGCCAGACGATCAGCGAGTTGGTGTGCAGCATCCGGCCGATGTTGAAGGGCAGGATCTCGGACAGGAAGTTCGGATTGACGTAGATATAGCCGATGACCACCCCCATGGTGACCTGGACGGCAAAGAGGATCAGCGCGACATAGATATAGGCCAGCGCGATCTTCTGGGATTGATATTTCATGATGGTTCCCTTTCGCTCAGCCGGCGTCGTTCGGCGGCCAGTCCTGGGTGTTGATGCGGCCGGTCCACAGCAGGAAATCCGACAGCGCGCGGACGTCCTCGTCACTCAGGTTGAACTGCGGCATCTGGCGGCGGCCAGGCGTGCCCGAGGGCTGGGCATCCATCCAGCCTTTCAGCGTCTCGAAGGCCATGTCGGGATCGTCGTCGACGCCCCAGCGTTTCATGACATTGCCGACCTCGGGTGCGAAATAGGCGCCTTCGCCCAGGATCGAATGGCAGTTCACGCAGGCCTTTTCCTCCCAGACGTGCTTGCCGCGCTTCACGCTGTCGGTCAGCCCCGCCTGATCGGTCGAGACATGGGTGATATACCAGTGGCCGTGAACGAACAGGCCGATGAAGATGAGAATGAAGAACAGCGACCCGCCATAGAAGATATTGCGGGCCATGCTCTTCGTCAGGACTTCGCGCATGGCAAAGACCTCCGGGAGTTGTTGGCGATGGCCCTGATATGGCGGTGCGGCGGCGCGGTTGCCTTGACAGAAGTCAAGGATGACAAAAATCCTTTCTGCGCATGATGCGGCATCACAGGAGAACCCCATGCCGACCCGATGGCCCGTCTGGAAACTCGCGATCCTGCTCTATGTCTTTGCGGCGGGGGCGGTGGCGATCAACCTTTTCATGCTGGGCCTGCTCAGCCAGGCCTTCGGCCTGACGGCGCTGTCGCCGCGCGCCGCGCTGGCCTGGTCGGTGCCGCTGGGGGTTCCCGCGGCCTGGCTCGCCGGGCGCTGGGTTTCTCGCCTTCTGGATGAAGCCCGGGAAGGTTGACCCGGAGCGGTTTAACGGGTTTCCTGTCCATTCCGACCAAGTTGTGCTGGCGCAATGTTACCGACACGCGCCTGCGCCATGGTCGGTGCGCATGCTGTCCAGCCGGAGCGTCAGATGGCCTTTTCGCATCTTCTGCAATCTGCCCGCCGGGGCCTGTGGCTGGCTGCGCTCTGCCTGCTCTTGCCCCTTGTCTGCGGCGCGGCCCAGGCGCTGACCCTGGCCGAGGCGCTGGACAAGACCCCGCCCACGCAGCTTTTCGCCGAGGCCGACGCTTACGGCACGCCGCAGGGCGATCCGGCCATCGTGCCGGTGCTGAAGGGCGACCAGACCTTGGGCTATGCCTATCTGAACAGCGATTTCACCGCCTCGACCGGCTATTCCGGCAAGCCGATCCGGATCGTGGTCGGCATCGACGCCAAGGGCGTGATTCGCGGCATCAACCTGGTCGAGCATCACGAGCCGATCGTGCTGATCGGTATCCCCGAGGCCAAGGTTCTGGCCGCGCTGAACGGGCTGATCGGCAGCGACCTGGGCCACGTCGCGCGCGGCGAGGTGAAGCCGCCGCAGGCCGAAATCGTCTCGGGCGCCACGGTCACGGTGCTGGTGATGGGCGACAGCATCGTGCGCTCGGCGGTCAAGCTGATCCGCTCGGGCCGGCTCGACGGCAGCGCCGCCGGGCCCGCGCCCCAGGCGGTGCGACGCGAGTTGGACCCGGCCGTGACGCAGACCGCGGACTGGCAGACGCTTCTGGGCGACGGCTCGGTGCGCGGGCTGGTGCTGAGCGTGGGCGAGGTCAGCAAGGCCTTCGCCGATGCGGGCCAGCCCGCCGCCGCCGGCCATCCCGAAGCCGCCGACCCCGAGGCGGATTTCATCAACCTTTACATGGCGCCGGTCTCGGTCCCCGCCATCGGCCGCAGCCTGCTCGGCGACGTCGCCTATGACCGGCTGGCCGCCAAGCTGAAGCCCGGCCAGTCGGCGCTGCTGGTAGCGGGCGACGGCGCCTATTCCTTCAAGGGCTCGGGCTATGTGCGCGGCGGCATCTTCGACCGCATCGAGCTGATGCAGGACGGCCAGGGCCTGCGCTTCAAAGACCACGACCATACCCGCATCCCGGTGCTGGCCGCCCAGGGCGCGCCGCGGCTGAAGGAGATCGCGCTTTTCGTGGTGCCGCAGGACTTCACCTTCGACGTGACCCAGCCCTTCGACCTGCAATTGCTGGTCCAGCGCCAGACCCAGGGCCGGGACAAGGCCACGCTGCCCTTCGACCTGGCCTATCAGATCCCGGAACGCTACCTGCTGCCGGCCCCCGAACCCGAGCCGGCGCCCGCCGCCCAGCCCGAGCCGCAGGCCCGCACCCAGGTCGGCCAGCCCGCGCCCGAGGACGACGGCCCGGCGCTGTGGAAAAGCATGTGGCAGATGAACCATGTCCAGATCGCCATCCTTGGCGTGGCGCTGGCGGTGCTGACGGCGATCTTCTTCTTCCAGGACGTGCTGACGAAATACCCGCGCACCTTCCTGTGGGTGCGGCGCGCCTATCTGACCTTCACCCTGGTCTGGCTGGGCTGGATGGTCCACACCCAGCTGTCGGTCGTGAACGTGCTGACCTTCTTCAACGCGCTGCTCTCGGGCTTTTCCTGGGAATATTTCCTGTCGGCGCCCTTGGTCTTCATCCTGTGGTGTTCGGTCGCGGCGGGGCTGCTGTTCTGGGGCCGCGGGCCGTTCTGCGGCTGGCTCTGCCCCTTCGGCGCGCTGCAGGAGCTCTCCAACACCGTCGCACGGTGGCTGCGCTTTCCGCAGATCACCCTGCCCTGGGGGCTGCACGAACGGCTGTGGCCGATCAAATACATGATCTTCCTGGGGTTGTTCGGCCTGTCGCTTTACTCGCTCTCGGATGCCGAGATCTATGCCGAGGTCGAACCGTTCAAGACCGCGATCATCCTGAAATTCATGCGCGAATGGGGCTTCGTGCTGTTCGCCCTGGCCTGCCTGCTGCCCGGGCTGTTCATCGAGCGCTTCTATTGCCGCTACATGTGCCCCCTGGGCGCGGCGCTGGCGATCCCGGGGCGGATGCGCATGTTCGAATGGCTGAAGCGCTGGCCGGAATGCGGCAGCCCCTGCCAACGCTGCGCCAACGATTGCCCGGTCCAGGCCATCCACCCCGAGGGCCAGATCAATGTCAACGAATGCATCTACTGCATGAATTGCCAGGTGCTCTATCACGACGACACCCGCTGCCCGCACATGATCACCGTCAAGGCCCGCCGCGAAAAGATCGCCCGCAGCGCCGCGCCGAAACCGGCACCCGCGGCAGCGCCCAAGACGGCCCGCGCACAACCACCGGCCTTCCGCGCGCAGCAGGCCGCAACGCAACCCCCCGATCTCAAAGGAGCTTGAGATGACCGAAGACAGTGATATGCGGCTGAACCGCCGCCAGTTGCTTGGCACCACGGTGGCCGCCGCCGCCGGCGGTTTTGCGCCGCGCGCCGTGATCGGTGCGGGCGCCGGCCTTGCCGCGGCTGCCGCCGCCGGCCCGGCCTTGGCGCAGGGCTCGCCCGGCAACCAGGAATATGTCGTGCATCCGGGCGAGCTGGACGAATACTATGTCTTTGTCTCGGGCGGCCAGTCCGGCGAGATCCGCATCGTCGGCCTGCCCTCGATGCGCGAATTGATGCGCATTCCGGTCTTCAACCGCGACGGCGCCACCGGCTGGGGCCAGACCAACGAATCGCGCAAGGTGCTGACCGAGGGGCTGACCCCCGAGACGGTCGAGTTCCTGAAGGACAAGGGCGGCGTCTACCTGAACGGCGACCTGCACCATCCGCATCCGTCGCAAACGGATGGCACCTATGACGGCCGCTATCTTTTTGCCAATGACAAGGCCAATACCCGCGTCTGCCGCGTCCGTCTGGACGTGATGAAATGCGACAAGATCATCGAACTGCCGAACCAGCACACCGTCCACGGGCTGCGGGTCCAGAAATACCCGCGCACCGGCTATGTCTTCGCCAATGGCGAGGACGGTGTGCCGCTGCCCAACGACGGCACCGTGCTGGACGACCCCAAGCAGTATTTCTCGATCTTCTCGGCCATCGACGGCGACACGATGCAGGTGGCCTGGCAGATCAAGGTGGACGGCAACCTCGACAACGTCGATGCCGACTACCAGGGCAAATACGCCTTTGCCACCTGCTACAACTCGGAAGGCGGCGTGACGCTGGAAGAGACCATGGAGAAGGATCAGGACTGGCTGACCGTCTTCAACATCCAGGCCATCGAGGCCGCCGTGAAGGCCGAGGAAGGTGAGGTCCTGAACGGCGTGCGCGTGCTGGACGGCACCGGCGAAAAGAACAAGCTGGTGCGCTATATACCGGTGCCGAACGGTCCGCATGGCATCAACACCGCGCCGGACGGCATCCATATCGTCGCCGCCGGAAAGCTTTCGCCCACGGTCACCGTGTTCGATGTGCGCAAGTTCGACGATCTCTTCGCCGACAAGATCCAGGGCCGCGACTGCGTGGTGGCCGAGCCGGAGCTGGGCCTTGGCCCGCTGCACACCGCCTATGACGGCAAGGGCAACGCCTATACCACGCTGTTCATCGACAGCCAGATCTGCAAGTGGAACATCGAGGACGCCATCAAGGCCTATCAGGGCGAGAAGGTCGACCCGATCCGGCAGAAGCTGGACGTCCACTACCAGCCCGGCCATAACCACACCTCGATGGGCCAGACCAAGGAAGCGGACGGCAAATGGCTGATCTCGCTCAACAAGTTCTCGAAGGACCGCTTCCTGAACGTCGGTCCGCTGAAGCCGGAATGCGACCAGCTGATCGACATCTCGGGCGACGAGATGAAGATCGTCCACGACAACCCGACCTTTGCCGAGCCGCATGACGCGACCATCGTGCATGCCTCGAAGATCAACCCGGTCTCGGTCTGGGACCGCAACGATCCGTTCTTTGCCGATGCCGTCGAGCAGGCGAAAAAGGACGGCATCGACCTGACGGCCGACAGCGAGGTGATCCGCGACGGCAACAAGGTCCGGGTCTACATGACCTCCTCGGCGCCGGCCTTCGGGCTGGACAGCTTCACCGTCAAGCAGGGCGACGAGGTGACGGTCTATGTCACCAATATCGACGATGTCGAGGACCTGACCCACGGCTTTTCGATCATCAACTACGGCATCAACATGGAGGTGGCGCCGCAGGCGACTGCATCCGTCACCTTCACGGCCCAGCGGCCGGGCGTCTACTGGTATTACTGCTCGTGGTTCTGCCATGCCATGCACATGGAGATGAAGGGCCGCATGCTGGTGGAAAAAGCCTGATGCGCCTGTCCCTTGCCCTGCTGCTGATCTGCCTGGCCTCGCCGCTTGCGGCGCGGGTCTGGCAGCCGGCCGACGATGCCGCGCTGGCATCGGCGCTGGACCAGGCGCGGGCAGGGGACGAGATCGTGCTGGGGGCCGGGCGCTGGCGCGGCCCCCTGCTGATCGAGACGCCGCTGACCCTGCGCGGCGAAGCCGGCGCCGTAGTCGACGGCCGGGGCCAGGGCCATGTGATCGCGGTTGATGCCCCGGACGTGCGCATCACCGGGCTTGCCGTCACCGGCTCGGGCAGCGACCTCGACAAGATGGATTCCGGCATCTTCCTGACCAAGCGCGCCACCGGCGCGCGCGTGGACGGCAATGTGCTGACCGACAACCTTCACGGCATCCGCATCCAGGGCGCGCGCGACAGCCTGGTGGCCGACAACCGCATCGAGGGCCGGCGCGGCCGGCAATCCGAACTGGGCAACGGCGTCAGCGTCTGGAACGCCCCCGGCGCCGTGGTCGAGGGCAACAAGATCACTCTTGGCCGCGACGGCATCTTCGTCTCGGTCTCCAAGAAGAACGTGTTCCGGGGCAATGACATCCACGGCACCCGCTTCGCCATCCATTACATGAACACCGCCGACAGCACGATCGAGGGGAACCGCTCGCGCGACAATACAATGGGTTACGCGATCATGTTCTCAAATCGGTTGAAGATCATCGGCAACCGCTCGGACAACGACCGCGACTATGGCCTGCTCTTGAATTCGGCCAATCATTCGGTGATCGAAGGCAATGTCGTCACCGGCCATCCCGCCGCCGAGGAACGCTGGCGCGACAGCGGCCAAAGCGCCGAGGCCGGCGTTCCCGCCGCCGATCCGGCCGCGGGGGGCAGCCGCATCGCGCCGGAAAAATGCGTCTTCATCTATGACACCAACAAGAACAGCTTCATCGGCAACCGCTTCGAGGGCTGCGCCATCGGCGTGCATTTCACCGCCGGCGCCGAGGGCAACCGCATGAGCCGCAACGATTTCATCGGCAACCGCATCCAGGTGAAATACGTGGGCACCCGCTATCTGGAATGGTCGCTGGACGGCGTCGGCAACTATTGGTCCGACAATGCCGCCTTCGACCTGGACGGCGACGGGCTGGCCGACAGTCCCTATCGCCCGAACGACATGGTGGACAAGGTGATGTGGACCGCGCCGCAGGCCCGGTTGCTGCTGACCAGCCCCGCCGTGCAGATCCTGCGTTTCGCGCAAAGCCGCTTTCCGGCGCTGCTGCCGGGCGGCGTCACCGACAGCCATGCGCTGATGCGCCCGAATTCCGAAAGGCCGCTGTAGATGACCGTGATCCTTGACCGCGTCAGCAAGCTCTATGGCGGCCGCGCCGTGGTCAGCGACCTGTCCTATGCGCTGGAGCCGGGGCAGGTGGTGGCGCTGGTCGGCCATAACGGCGCCGGCAAGACCACGCAGATCAAGATGATGCTGGGCCTGACCCGGCCCGATGGCGGCGAGCTGACCGTGCTGGGCGCCGATCCCGGCGACAAGGCGGCGCGGCGCGCGCTTGGCTATCTGCCGGAAAGCGTGCAGTTCCACCTGGCCTTTTCCGGGCGCGAGACGCTGGGCTTCTATGCCCGGCTGAAGGGCCTGCCGGCGCGCGGCCATGACGCGCTGTTTGCCCGCGTCGGACTGTCGGAGGCCGCCGACCGGCCGGTGCGCACCTATTCCAAGGGCATGCGGCAACGCCTGGGCCTGGCGCAGGCGCTCTTGGGCGACCCGCGCCTGCTGCTTCTGGACGAGCCGACCTCGGGTCTCGACCCGGCGCTCCGGCGCGAGCTTTACGGCATCGTCGCCGAACGAGCGCGGGCGGGGGCGACGGTGCTTCTGTCCTCGCACGCGCTGACCGAGCTGGAAGGCCATGCCGAGCGGGTCATCGTGCTGAACCGCGGCCGCAAGATCGCCGACGGCACGCTCGAGGAGTTGCGGGCGCTGGCCGGGCTGCCCTCGCGCCTGTCCTGCGTCCTGGACGGCGCGCCGCGCCGGATCGAACTGGGCCAGGACGAGAAGCCCGCCGTGCTGCGCGCGCTCCTGGACCAGGGCGCGACCCGGATCACGCTGGAGGATCCCAGCCTCGACGACATCTATGCCCATTTCCTGCAACGCGAGGCCGCCTGATGTCCGCGATCCTGACCATTGCCCGCCGCGAACTGGCCGAGGGGGTGCGCAACCGCTGGGTGGTCTCGATGACCGCCGTGATGGCGGCGCTGGCCGGGGCCATCGCGGCGCTCGGCTCGGCGCCGACCGGCTCGACCGCGACCGGGGCGCTGGACGTGGTGGTGGTGGGGCTCGCCAGCCTGACCATCTTCCTGGTGCCGCTGATCGCGCTGTTGCTCTCGCATGACAGCATCACCCGCGAGGCCGAGCGCGGCACCCTGCTGCTGCTGCTGAGCCACCCCTTGGCGCGCTGGCAGGTCGTCGCCGGCAAGTTCCTGGGCCAGCTGGCCATCCTGGCGCTGGCCACCGTGATCGGCTTCGGCTGCGCCGCCGTCTTCGTGATCTGGCGCCACGGCGCCGAGGGCTGGCAGGCCTTCGCCTTCATGACCGCCGTCTCGGTGCTGCTGGGCGCGGTCTTCCTGGGGCTGGGGGTGCTGGCCTCGAGCATGGTGCAGGAAAGCTCGACCGCCGCCGGCATCGCCATCGGACTGTGGCTGTTCTTCGTCGCGCTTTACGACATGGCGCTGCTGGCGGCGCTGGTGGCGCGCGGCGGCCATGCCGTGCCGGGCGGGCTGATGGACATGGCGCTGCTGGCCAATCCGACCGACGCCTATCGCCTGCTGACGCTGGGCGAGGGCAGCGCCGCCCTGCTGTCGGGCATGGGCGGGGTCTATGACAATTCCCACCTGACGCCGGCGCTGCTGGCCGGGGCGCTGCTGGCCTGGTGCCTGGCGCCGCTGGCGCTGGCCATGACCGTATTCGCGCGGAGGAACCTCTAGATGAAACCCTTGCTGATCGCCGCCCTGCTGGTGCTGCCGCTGATGGGCTGCAAGCAGGATGCCACCGCCACCCTGCCGCCCGAGACCATGACCGCCGAGGCCGTCGGCCGCTATTGCGGCATGAACCTGATCGAGCACGAAGGGCCCAAGGGCCAGGTGGTGCTGTCGAAGGACATGGGCGCCTATTGGTTCTCCTCGGCCCGCGATACGGTGGCCTTCACCATGATGCCGGATGAGGTCAAGGATTACGGCGGGCTCTACGTCTCGGACATGGCCAAGGCGGAAAGCTGGGCCGATCCCGGCGCCGACAACTGGATCGACGCCAGGAAGGCCTTCTATGTCGTCGGCGCCAAGGTCGAGGCGGCGATGGGCGGGGCCGAGATCGTGCCCTTCGGCACCCGCGCCGGTGCCGAGGATTTCGCCAAGGAAAAGGGCGGCACGGTGCAGAGCTTCGACGAGCTTACCCCGGACGAGGTGCTGGGCGGCGGGACCGATCAAGCGGAGGCCGAGCATGCGCATTGACCGCCGCCGTTTCCTGACCATCTCGGCCGCCGTCGCGGGGGCGGCGCTGCTTTCGCCGCGCGGGCTCTTGGCGGCGCCGCAGGCGACGGTCTGGCGCGGCCAGGCCATGGGCGCGCCGACCACGCTGATCCTGAACCATCCCGACCCGGCCCGCGCCCAGATCCTGCTGCGCGAGACCGCGGCCGAGCTGCGCCGGCTCGAGGCGATCTTCACCCTCTATCGCGCCGAATCCGAGCTGTCGCGGCTGAACCGCGACGGCTACCTGCTGGCCCCCAGCCCCGAGATGCTGGCGGCGCTGCGGCTGGCCTCGGATGTCCACGCCGCGACCGGCGGCCGCTTCGACCCGACTGTGCAGCCGCTGTGGCGCGCCTATGCCGCGGGCGATGCGCAGGCCATTGCGGCGGCGCGGCCCAGCCTGGGTTTCCAGCGCATCCGCATCAGCCGCGAACGCATCCTGATGGCGCCGGGCCAGGCGCTGACGCTGAACGGCATCGCCCAGGGGGTCATCACCGACCGCATCACCGAACTCTTGCGCGCCGGCGGGGTCGAGCACACGCTGGTCGACATGGGCGAATTCCGCGCCATCGGCGGGCGCAGCGCGCATGAGCCCTGGGCCGTCACGCTGGCCGGCGGCGGGCAGGCGCTGCTCACCGACCGGGCGCTGGCCACCACCGAGGCGCGCGGCTTCTGCTTCGATGCCGAGGGCAAGCTGCCGCAGCTGATCGACCCTGCCACCGGCACGGCGCGCACGGATTGGGCGCGGGTCTCGGTCATCGCCGACAGCGCCGGGCTGGCGGACGGGCTTTCGACCGGACTCAGCCTCGCGCCCGCGCCGGCGATCCGGGCAGCGCTGGACCGCCTGCCGGGGGTCGAGGTGCGGGCGCTCGACGCTGCCGGGCGGGAGCTGCGCTTTACCTGACACGATACAGCCACAGGGGAGGAGAACCCATGGAGCCCGAGATCGTCACGCTGGATGTCCGCCCGATCCTCGCCCAGGGCGACGAGCCCCTGGGTGTGATCCTGGCGGCGGTCGATGGCCTGTCGCAGGGCCAGGTGCTGCGCCTGATCGCGCCGTTTCGGCCGGTGCCGCTGTTCCGGGTCATGGCCCGGCGCGGCTATGAGCACAGCGAGATCCGGCTGGCGGACAAGGGCTGGCAGATCGACTTCGCCCCGGCCGCGCGTGGGCTGGGCGCGGGCAGCGCGCTCGACGCCTTCGGCTGGCCCGAGCCGATGGCGCATCTGGACCTGACCGACCGCAGCCCGGACGATGCGGCGCAGCGTCTGCTCGCGACCTTCCAGCGCATCCCGCCGGGTGACGTGCTGTTCGCGCTGCTGGCCGAGGAGCCGGCGGCGCTGCTGGCCGAACTGGGTGCGGCCGGGCACCAATGGGCCGGAAACCCCGCCACCGATGGCAGCGGGTTCCGGCTTCTGCTGCGCCGAAAGGGCTGAGACGGATCAGGCGCGCAGGTCCTTGCGCGCCCGGATCAGCATCGGAGCATATTCCAGCACGTAAAGGCCGAAGCCCAGCATCCAGGCCCCGCCGGCCAGGTGGACCAGCATGTCGTAATCGCCGAATTCCGCCAGCGGCCGCAGCACCGCCGCGGTCCAGATCGCCACATAGCTGATGCCGGTCAGCGTCGAGGCCGTCAGCGCGCGCCCGGTATGGCCGCGGGTGGCGCGGCCCATGACGGCCAGCATCTCGCCGCCGATGGCGCCCACCGCAAAGACATGCAGCGCGCCCGCCGTGCTGAGCAGGCCCAGCCCCGACAGGCCGATGGCGGCGAAGCCCAGGGCCAGCATGGCATAGCCGCCGTGCAGCGCCAGCACCAAGGGCTCGGCCCAGGTGCGCCAGCCGCGCCAGCGCAGCATCCGCGCCAGGTTCAGCGCCGCCCCGACCGGGCCCATCACGGCCACGGCCGGGCTTTCCGGCGCCAGCACCCAGGCGGCCAGCGTCACGCCCGAGGCGCAGGCGACCAGCGTGTCGAAACGGTTGTAGGGAATCGGCAGCGGACCGGGGCCGCGCCGCGCCAGGCAGTTGCGGGTGAAGCTGGGGGTGATGCGGCCGCCGATGATGACGATCAGCATGATATAGGCCGAGATCGCCAGCCGCGCTGCCATCCCGGTGTCGCCGCCGCCAAGCGCGGCAAGGTGAAAGCCCAGGTTCGCCAGCGCCAGCACCGTGACGGCGCCCACGACCTTGAGGTCGCGCCACTTGCGCCCGGCGATGATCTCGATCGCGAAGACCGCGGCCATGACCGGCAGGAACAGCGCATCCGCCAGCACCCCCAGCCAGACCGCGCCCGCGGGCGGAAAGGTCAGCGCCAGCCGGCCGATCAGCCACAGCGCCGCCAGCGCCATCAGCGGCCGGCCCGACAGCGGCATGCGCCCGGTCCAGTTCGGCACCGCTGTCATCAGGAAGCCCGAGAGCACCGCCGAGGCGAAGCCGAACAGCATCTCGTGCATGTGCCAGTTCGCCGCACCGTAATCGCCGCCCGGCTGGGCATGGCCGCTGACGGCCGCGATCCACAGCGCCATGGCGAGCACGGCCCAGACCGCGCCGCCCAGGAAGAACGGCCGGAAGCCATAGGAAAACAGCACCGGCCCGGTGCGCGACAATCCGCGTGGAATGCCGCCCCGAGCCGGTGCAACCTTGGTCTTCGTCATCCGCGTGCCCTTTCCTGCTCGACGCATTCGCCCGTCGCCCGCAAGGGCCGGCGACGGGCATCGCGGCATCTGCTCAGCGCGTGACCTGCGCCAGCCCGGCGTCCATGCGCGCGCGCGCCTTCTTGGGCAGCTTGCCCGTGGCGACCGCGTCATAGTTCGAGGCGTCGGCGCCGGCCTGGATCAGCGCCACCATGCCCATGGGCAGGTGCGGCTTGCATTTGACGCCATAGAGGCCGGGCTTGTCCAGCGTCAGCACGAATTCCTCGTTCAGCTTCGATTCGAACTCGGCCACGCCCTCGGGCAGCATGCCGGGCAGCGAAACGACGTCGTGGCCCTTGTCCTTGGGCACGAAGGTCACGGTGTCGCCGACCTCGGCCTTCACGAAGGCGGGTTCGAACACCATGGCGCCGTCGGCGCCCTTGTTCATCATCTGCACCTGATGGTCGGCGGCCAGCGCCGGACCGGCCAACACGCCAAGCGCGAGGGCGATGCTCAGAATGCGTTTCATGTCCTGTCTCCTTGCAAACACGGTCGCTGCCTAGCAAGCCGGACAGGCCCCGACTTTGCGCTGGGTCAAATTGCGCCGGTCAGTCGCGGGTTTCGGCGATGGCGGCCAGCCCGGCGGTATCGGCGATGATGACCTTGCGCCGGGCGCGCAGCAGGATGCCCTCGGCCTCCCACGCCGCCATGATGCGCGAGGCGGTGTGCAGCGTGTTGCCGCTCATGTCGGCGATGTCCTGGCGGGTGATGGGAAAGGGGATCTCGACCGGGTCCGGCCCGGGCCCGGCATGGCGGGCCAGGCGCAGGAGCAGATGCGCGATGCGCCGGCCGGCGTCCTCGGTCGTCATCTCGCGCAGGCGGGTATGGGCCTCGTCGAGCTTGCGCCCGACCGCCTGGATGGCCGAGACGGCCAGCGCCGGCGCCGCCGCGATCAGCGGCTCCCAGCGCGCGCGGGGCCAAGCCAGCAGGCGGCAGGGCAGGATGGCCTCGGCGCTGCCCGGGAAGATCGTGCGGCCGATGGCGGGGCCGAAGCCGCAAAGCTCGCCCGGGTGGACGATGCGGACGATGAACTGCTGGCCGTCCTCGGTCAGCTGCGTGACCTTCAACCGGCCCTCGAGCAGCAAGAAGAAGCGTGCGGCCGGGTCGCCCTGCAGGAACAGGTTCTCGCCCTGGTCCAGCGTCACGCGGGTCATGCCCTGGGCCACGATGGCCAGCTGCTCGGGGGTCAGGGCGGAAAAGAACGGCAGTTCGGCAAGATCGGGGGACATGCGGGTCTCGGCAGGGCAGGGCGTTGCCCAAGGGCTAGCACAACCGGCGCCGCATCACAGCCCGAATGGGCCGGATCAGGTGTCTTCGCCCCATTTGTCGATCAGCTTGTCGATCAGCGGGTCGTAGGCGGCGACCGCGGCCAGCCGGTTCCAGTCGGTGATGATGACGCGGGCGCCGTCCAGCGCGATGCCATCGGCCTTGAGCCCGCCGAGCGCGCGCGACAGGCTCTCGGGCGTCATGCCCAGATACGAGGCCAAGTCGCGCTTTTCCACCGGCAGCAGGAAGCTGTTGACCCGGCCCTGCCGATGCGCCTGCGCCAGCAGCCAGGCCGCCAGCCTTTCGCGCGCCGTGCGCAGCTTGAGGTTCTTGGACTGCCGGACCATGCTGCGATAGCTGCCCGCAAGCTCGAACATCACCGCCGCGGCAAGGTCGCCGTCGCGGCGGATCGCCGCGCGCAGGTCCACTGCCGGAATCATCACGATGGTGGAACGCTCCAGCGTGCGCGCCGACATCAGATAGGGCATGTCGCGGATGCAGGCGGCCAGGATGAAGCTGGACACCGGCCGCAGCAGCGTCATCACCGCGTCGCGCCCGTTCCATTGCGCATGCAGCGCGACGCCGCCCTCGATCAGGATGTGCAGGAAATCGGCGCGGTCGCCCTGACCGAACAGGTCCAGCTTCGGCGGAAACACCTGGGAATAGCTGGTCGCCATCAGCCCCTGGAAGGTTTCGCTGGAAACCTCGCGGAACAGCGGCAATTCGCGGATGCCGGCCTTGTCCTCTTCGCGCATGAATCGATCTTTATCATTTTAATGCTTGATTTTTGATAATTCAAGCCTTTGGAAAAGACAAGCATAAGCGTGCCTTCATGCAAATCATCAATCGACTTTGGCCGTGCAGGCGACGATCCAAACGCAATCCGCGTGCGATTCCGGGGGTGGTGGATTATTGATTGATCTATATCAAACATGGTTTTTCCCTTGCGTGCTTCGCATCCTTCGACCCTTCGCGTGACAGGCGAAGCGGATGACAGGAGAAAGTCATGCCGGAACACCATTCCCCGTCCCGCGCCGACCAGCAGCGCGCGCTTTGGCTCAGCACATTGGCCTTTACCCTGTGCTTTGCCGTGTGGACGATCTTCTCGATCATCGGGATCACCATCAAGGCCGAGCTGGACCTTTCCGAATTCCAATACGGGCTGCTGATCGCCACGCCGGTGCTGACCGGCTCGCTGACCCGGCTGATCCTGGGCGTCTGGACCGAGCGTTTCGGCGGCCGCCTGGTGTTCGCGCTGCAAATGATCCTGACCGGCGTCGCGACCTATCTGCTGACGCTGGCCGACAGCTATGCCACCTTCCTCTTGGCCGCGCTCGGCGTCGGCCTGGCGGGCGGGTCCTTCATCATCGGCGTGGCCTATGTGTCGAAATGGTTCCCGGCCGAGAAGCAGGGCCTGGCGCTTGGCACCTTCGGCATGGGCAATGTCGGCGCGGCCGTGACCAAGTTCCTGGCGCCCTTCGTGCTGGTCGCCATGGGCTGGCAGGGCGTGGCTGAGATCTGGGCCGCCGCCATCGCGCTGATGGGCGTGGCCTTCTACCTGCTGGCCAAGGACGACCCGGACTTCGCCGAACGCAAGGCACGCGGCGTCAAGGCGCCGACGCTGGCCGAGCAATTCGCGCCGCTGAAGAACCTGCAGGTCTGGCGCTTCTCGCTGTATTACTTCTTCGTCTTCGGCGGCTTCGTCGCGCTGGCGCTGTGGCTGCCGCATTACCTGACCGACGTCTATGGCGTCGAGGTGCGCACGGCCGGCATGGCGGCGGCGGCCTTCAGCCTGTCGGCCAGCGTCTTCCGCGCCTATGGCGGCGCGCTGTCGGACCGCTTCGGCGCGCGGACGGTGATGTACTGGACCTTCGGCTTTGCCGCCGTCTTCCTGTTCATGCTGTCCTATCCGCCGACCGATTACGTCATCCACGGCAAGAACGGCATGATCTCGTTCTCGACCCGGATGGACCTGTGGCCCTTCGTCGCCACGCTGTTTGCGCTGGGCTTCTTCATGAGCCTGGGCAAGGCCGCGGTCTTCAAGCACATCCCGGTCTATTACCCGAACCACGTCGGCGCCGTCGGCGGTCTGGTGGGCATGATCGGCGGCCTGGGCGGCTTCATCCTGCCCATCGTCTTCGGCGCGCTCCTGGACCTGACCGGCGTCTATACCTCGTGCTTCGTGCTGCTGCTGGTCGTGGTCGTCGTGTCGATGGCCTGGATGCATTTCTCGATCCGCGCCATGGAGCGGCAGGCCCAGGGCAAGGCGCTGGACCAGCTGCCGGCCTTT
>NZ_SOKV02000051.1:0-21150 GCF_004407025.1 Paracoccus sp. DMF | reverse complement strand
GGATTTGAACCTGCGGCCTTCAGGTTATGAGCCGATCCGGGCTGAAAATTGGAAATCAAACGATTTCAGCAACTTACAAGACAACCGTTTGATTTCTTGCGATTTCCATTCCGGCGTTCGACCGCATTGAGCGGCTTTAGACAGCACAAGCTGCGCGAAAACTGCAGCCAAGGGTTGAGGTGGCGTTGAGGTGAGCAATTTTCAGTACCATCCATTTCGCTAGATGATCACGCAAAACGTGGTCCCGCACGAACGCAGCGACGAAAGTGCACGTTTGACTTGACAGAATTTCGTTCGGCTCACCGCCGATATGCCAATCGATCTGGCTGAGATCAGGTTGTCGCCCCGAGGTCAGGGTAACGATGATCGGTCGCGCAAAGCGAATGGTCGCCCAATGCTTCGATGACGCGGCAGTCCGCTATTTTACCGCCCGCGCATTGCGTCAGAATCCGCTGCAGTTCGACCTTGAGCGCGCCCAGCCGCGCAAGACGACTTTCAACCTCGGCCAATTGCGCGACAACGATTGCATCGGCCGCCGCGCAGGGCTGGCCGGGCTGGTCTGACAGGCTGAGGAGGTCACGGATCGCCTCGAGCGTGAAACCCAGATCGCGCGCGTGCCGGATGAAAGCCAGCAGTTCCAGCGCCTTTTGGCTGTAGAGCCGCTGGTTTCCGGCACTGCGTTCGGCCTCGGGCAAAAGGCCGATCTGCTCGTAATAACGGATCGTCGGCACCTTCACGCCTGTTGACGCCCCCAGTTTTCCAATCGTCAGCATCAGATTCCTCTTGAAGCTCTAGTTGCTAGAGACATTAGGTTCGCGAATCAATGAAGGCAATTCCCCGATCCGGGGCGAGGATAGTGACATGACAACGACAGATCCCAACAGCGGAACGGCCTGCGACTGGACTGTTTCCGGCATGGATTGCGGATCCTGCGCGGCCAAGATCAAGGATGCCGTGACACGTCTGCCAGGCGTCAGCGGCGTTGAAATCGGCATCATGTCGGAACGGCTGCGACTAACGCTGGACGAAACGCAGACCGGCCGCGACAGAGTCGAAAAGGTGGTGAAATCGCTTGGCTATGGAATCACGCCGCGTGCGGCAGGGACGAAGAAGGACTTCGTCATGCCCGTCATGAGCGATTCGTCGGCAGATGGTCATGATCAGAATCATGCCGACCATAGCCATGACCGCAGTGGCACCACCGCAGTGGCGCGGGACGACAGCGGTCATGGCAGCCCAGGCCATGTGCATGACGACCCCGCCGACCGCGGCAAGCGATGGTATCAGACCAGCAAGGGCAAGCTGGTGATCTTCACGGCGATCCTGCTGGGCTCTGCCTGGATCATCGAATTGCTGGCGCCGCAGATCGGCAAATGGGCTTTTGTCGCGGCCTGCCTGATCGGCGTGGCCCCGATTGCGAAACGCGCCTTTGCGGCCCTGCGTCTGGGCCAGCCCTTCACCATCGAAAGCCTGATGACGGTCGCGGCCATTGGCGCGCTGTTCATTGATGCTGCGGAAGAGGCGGCGTTGGTCGTGTTCCTGTTCGCGGTCGGCGAGGTGCTGGAGGGTGTGGCCGCCGGCAAGGCGCGCGATGGCATCCGGGCACTGGCCAATCTGGTGCCCAAGACTGCGCTTCTGCTGGTGAATGGTACAGCGCAGGAAGTACCGGCATCAAGCCTTGCCGTCGGGCAGATGGTGCTTGTCCGTCCGGGAGACCGCATCCCGGCAGATGGCGAGATCGCCGAGGGCACTTCGGGCGTGGATGACAGCCCGGTGACCGGCGAAAGCGTTCCCGTCACCAAGGGTCCGGGCGATCCGGTCTTCGCCGGCTCGATCAATACCGAGGCCGCGCTGCGCGTGACCGTCACCAAGGCCGCCGAGGATAACACCATCGCCCGCATCATCCGGCTGGTGGAAGAGGCCGAGGTCGCGCGCGCGCCGACCGAACGCTTCATCGACCGCTTCAGCCGCTGGTATATGCCCGCCATCGTCACCGTCGCGGCTCTGGTGGTTCTGCTGCCGCCGCTGGCCTTCGGTCAACCCTGGGACACCTGGATCTATCGCGGACTGGCGCTGCTGCTGATCGGCTGCCCCTGCGCTCTGGTCATCTCGGTGCCGGCCTCGATCGCTTCTGCGCTGTCCACGGGCGCCCGGCGCGGGATGCTGATGAAGGGCGGTGCGGTGATCGAGGCGGCGGCCAATGTGTCCCGCGTCGCCTTCGACAAGACCGGCACCCTGACCCATGGGCGCCCGGTGGTGACGGATGTTGTCACCTTCGGCGCGACGACCGAGGCCGAGCTGCTGGCCGTGGCGGCGGGGGTCGAAACCGGATCAAGCCATCCGCTGGCCGTCGCCATCCTGACCAAGGCCGACCAGGCAGGCATCGAAGCGCTGCCGTCACGCGATGCGAAAGCACTGATGGGCAAAGGCGTGGTCGCAACGGTGGGTGACGCCTCGGCATGGGTCAGCTCGCCGCGCTATGCGCTGGAAAATGGCGGGATCGACCCGTCTGACATGCAACTGGCCACGGCCTTAGAGGAAGATGGCAAGACCGCCGTCGCCGTCTTCCGCGAAAAGACCCCGCTCGGCCTGATCGCCATGCGCGATGAGCCAAGACAGGATGCGGCCGATGCGGTTCGCCAATTGACCGCGATGGGCGTGACTTCGGTGATCCTGACCGGGGACAATCCGCGCACGGCGGCCGCAATCGCTGGCGGGCTGGGCATGGAGTTTCGGGCCGACATGATGCCCGAAGACAAGCTAACCGCGATCCGTGAAATGGGCGGGCAAGGCGGCGTGATGATGATCGGAGACGGCATCAACGACGCTCCGGCCCTGAAGCAGGCCAGCATCGGTGTCGCGATGGGATCGGGCACCGATGTGGCACTGGAGACGGCCGATGCCGCGATCCTGCGCGACCGGGTGACCGACATCCCCGCACTGATCCGCCTTGCCCACACGGCCATGGGAAATATCCGCCAGAACATCACCATCGCGCTTGGGCTGAAGGCGGTGTTTCTTGTGACCTCGGTTCTGGGGATTACCGGTCTGTGGATCGCCATCATGGCCGATACCGGGGCGACGGTTCTGGTCACGCTGAACGCTTTGCGCCTGTTGCGCTTCGATCCCGAGCGCGAGGCGTGACGCCGTGATTTCCGCTTTCGGTTGGGCGGCGCTGACCCTGCTTTCCGCCTATCTCATGCTTTTTTTTCCGGCAATGCCATGGCGGCGCAAGCGGCCGGTCGGCCGGTCTGGCTGTTCTCGTGGGCGAAACGGCGCGACTGTTATGCCGCGCTCGGCTTTCGGGCTGGTTGGCGCTGTTCGACGCCTCAGAGTGCGGGCAGAGACTCGGCTGGCTCAAGACCCCGGCTCGACTGTTGCAGGCCGCCGCCCCGCTGATCTTCGGGACGGCGCTTTCGGTCTGGGGGCTCGGGGCGCTATATGTGACCGCCGGGATCGGCGCGCTGGCCACGCGCGCGCTCCAAGCAATCAAACGAGCCTGAGGCGACGCGCGGCAAGCCAACTGGCAAGCGCCATTACCCCGGCGGTCGCAAGGCAGAGCGGCAGCCCACCAAGCTGAAAACTGACGCCCGAGAGTAAAGTCCCGATCAAGCGGCCCGCAGCGTTGGCCATATAATAGAACCCCACGTCGCGTGTGATCCGCTCGGCCGATCCGAAGGCGAGGATCAGGTAGGAATGTACGGAGGAATTCACCGCGAAGATAAAGCCGAAGACCAGAAGCCCCACGACCAGAAGAATTGTAAGCCAAGGGGCGGGTCCACCCGCGACCAACGCGGCAAGGGCCAGCACGAACGGCACCGGCACGAGGAGACCGGACCAGAAGACCGCCTTGTTGACCGTCTCAGCCTCGGGTTGTCCTTTGCCCCCCAACAGGCGCGGTGCGAAACCCTGCACAACGCCATAGGCGATGATCCAGAGCGCCATGAAGCCGCCGACAAGGAAAAAGGCCTCGCGCCGTCCCTCGGCGGTCCCGTCCGACAGCACCGCCTGGAAATAGACCGGGATGCCCACGACGAACCACACATCGCGCGCCCCGAACAGGAACATGCGCGCCAGCGACAGGCGGTTCACGCGGATGTCCTTCGACCGCCAGCCGGACCAGCTTTCGTCGGATTTCATCCGCCCGGGCAGACCCGCAGGCAGAAACAGCACGACCGCGAGCAAGATCACCGCCAGTACCGCCGCCATGCCCCAGACGGCGGCGTCGAACCCTGCAAGGCCAAGCAGCGCCGCACCCAGGAAGAAGCCGAAACCCTTGACGGCATTCTTCGATCCGGTCAGAGCCGCGACCCAGCGGAACAGCCCCCCGTCCTCGGTCGGGGCCAGCAGTTTCACCGCAGATTTCGACGACATCTTGGCCAGATCCTTGGCCACGCCCGAGACGCCCTGCACCGCCATGACGAAGGCGACCGAGGCCGCAACCGACCAGGCCGGGTCAAGCTGCGCCAGGGCGACCAGCGCCCCGATCTGCAGCGACAGCCCGCCGTAAAGCGTCGCCGCCAAGCCGAACCGCGCCGCCAGCCAGCCTGCGGCAAGGTTGGTCACGATGCCCGCGACCTCATAAAGTAGGAAAAGCCAGGCCAGTTGCACGGGCGAAAAGCCAAGCGCGTTGAAATGCAACAGGACCAGCATCCGCAGCGCGCCATCCGACAGCATGAAGGCCCAATAGGCCGCCGTCACCGCCGCATAGGCGCGCAAGGGGTTCGCAGAGGCAGTCACGTCGCTCACATCGCTCCCGCAACCATGCGGGCGATATCGGCCAGTCGGCAGGAATAGCCCCATTCGTTGTCATACCAGGCGTAGATTTTCACCTGCGTGTCATTGATCACCATGGTCGACGGCCCGTCGATGATTGACGAGCGAGGATCATTGGTGAAATCGCAGGACACCAGCGGCCGCGTCTCGAACCCCAGAATGCCCTTCAGCGGCCCTTCGGCGGCGGTTTTGAACAGGGCGTTGACCTCTTCGGCGGTTGTTTCGCGCTCAACCTCGAACACGCAGTCGGTCAGTGACGCGTTCAGCAGCGGCACGCGCACGGCATGGCCGTTCAGGCGGCCTTTCAGTTCGGGATAGATCAGCGTGATCGCGGTGGCCGAACCTGTGGTTGTCGGGATCAGGTTCATCAGGGCGGACCGCGCGCGGCGCATGTCCTTGGCAGGGCGGTCGACGATGGTCTGGGTGTTGGTCACGTCGTGGATCGTGGTGATCGAGCCATGCCTGATCCCAAGGTTCTCGTGGATCACCTTGACTACCGGCGCGAGGCAGTTCGTCGTGCAGGAGGCCGCCGTCACAAGGTTCTGCGATCCGTCGTAAAGATCATGGTTGACACCGTAGACAAGGTTCAGCGCCCCGCCGTCCTTGACCGGGGCAGAGACGACGACCTTCTTCACCCCGGCGGCATAATAAGGCGCGACCTTGGCCGCTGTCTTGAAGACGCCTGTGCAATCGATCACCAGATCGACACCAAGCTCTGCCAGCAGCAAAGCCTCGATGGTCTTCTCATGGGTCAGCCTGATGCGTTTTCCGTTCAACTCCAGCGCACCCTCGGCGGCGGCAACCGGCGTGCGCCAGCGACCATGGACCGAGTCGAACTCCATCAGCAACGCGTGCTGTTCGGCGTCGCCGACAGGATCGTTCAGCAGGACGATGTCGCCACCTGCGCCTGTATCGATAAGGTCGCGCAAGACAAGTTTGCCGATCCGGCCAAGGCCGTTGAGGGCGATACGGGGCATGATCTCAGTCTTCGTTGAGGGCTTCGGTGTCTATGTCGTCGACGCGGTTTTGCAGCGATAGCCGGTTAAGGGTTGCGAAGGGCAAGGAAATGAACGTTTCGATCCTGCGACGCAGCGCACCATAGGTCTGGGCGAATACCAGTGCCTTTTCGGCGTCGGTACCCATGGCTTTTACCGGGTCCGGCAGGCCCCAATGGCCGGTAATCGGCTGGCCGGGCCATGGCGGGCATTCCTCGGCGGCGGATGTGTCGCAAACTGTAAAGACGAAATCCATGACGATGGAGTCAGGCTGCTGGAACTCGGACACATGCTTGGATCGCAAGCTTGAGGTGTCATGGCCATTTCGCTCAAGCACCTCCAGCGCGAAGGGATTCAGCGCAGTATTGGGGCGGGTGCCGGCCGAAAAGGCCTGAAACTTCCCTTTGCCAAGATCGCGCAACAGGGCCTCGGCAAAGATCGAGCGGGCGGAATTTCCTGAACAGATGAAGAGCACGTCGAAGTCGGTATCGTCCATGGCGGGATCCTTCTGAGCCGACAGGGAGGGAGAAATGAGGTCAGGTCGGGCGCGGCCTACGTCTAGCGCGAGATAGTCGATCAGCGCCTCGGTGAGTTGGCGGTTCGCGGAGTAGAAGAGTGACCGCCCTCGCCGTTCGACACTCGCGAGCCCTGCCGACGCAAGGTCCGAGAGATGGTGCGACAGCGTATTGGCCTTCAGACCTAGCGCCTCGGCAATCTCGGTCGGGCGCACGCCACGCGGGGCAAAGCGCATCAGCAGCCTGAAGACGGCGAGGCGGTCAGGGTGACCGAGGGTGGCGAATGCATGGGCGGCGCTGTTTTTTTCCATAATTCCGGAATACAGGAATTAACAATGCTGTCCAGTGAAGTTTTTATGACGCAGCCTGATCGGGCCACTCCATCCATTCGCGCAGGCTCACCCCTGCGGACTTCTGCGTCCACCGGTCGCAGTGTGCACTAGGTCGAGGCCGAGAGATTGACCCGCCGCGTCAGGGCCTCCGCGCTTTCCTTGCGCTCGGAGAAGCGATCAACAGGATAGTCAGCCCGGTCGCGGGTCAGCAGGGTGAACTTCATCAACTCCTCCAGCCACAGCGGCAGGCGAACGGGATGGCGGCCAGTACCGGGATCAAGTCCCCTCAAGTGAGGCGGGAACGGCTTCAATGCAATCGGCGCCGCCCAAATCGAGCGCGACACATGAACTCAACGGGGAGGGGGAAACCTTGGTCAAAGGCCAAGTATTGCAACTATGTCGAGCATAGGCGCCACTGATGGTGGGAGTTTCAGATCTTCGCAATGCTGTCTTTGCAATGTTACATGGCCTGCTGTGTCACAGATCGACCCGTTTCAGCCGTAGCGCGTTGGCGATGACGGACACCGAGGACAGCGACATGGCCGCCGCCGCGATCATCGGCGACAGAAGAAGGCCAAAGATCGGATAGAGCAGCCCCGCCGCCACCGGGATGCCGGCGGCGTTGTAGATGAAGGCGAAGAACAGGTTCTGGCGGATATTGCGCATGGTGGCCACCGCAAGCTTGCGGGCGCGGACGATGCCGGTCAGATCGCCGCCCAGCAGGGTCAGCCCGGCGCTTTCGACCGCCACATCGGCGCCGGTGCCCATTGCGATGCCCACATCCGCCGCCGCAAGGGCTGGCGCATCATTCACCCCGTCGCCCGCCATGGCGACCTTGTCCCCCTTGCCGCGCAGCCCGTCGATCAGGTCCTTCTTACCCTCGGGCAGCATCCCGGCGCGGACCTCGTCGATGCCCAACCGGCTGGCCACGGCCAGCGCCGTGCGTTCATTGTCGCCGGTTGCCATGATCACCTTGATTCCCAGATCATGCAGGTCACGTATCGCCGCCTCGGCCGTTGGCTTGATCGGGTCGGCAACGGCGACAAGCCCCGCCAGCCTGCCATCCAGCGCCACGAACATCGCCGTCTTGCCCTCGCCGCGCAGGCGGTCGGCGGTCTCCTCGCCCGTGTCGCAGTCGATGCCAAGCGACGTCATCAGCGCGTTATTGCCAAGCGACACATCGCGTCCATCGACCTTGCCAATCACCCCCTTGCCGGTTACGGCCTCGAACTCCTCGCCATTGCCAAGGCTCAGCCCACGCGCCTTGGCACCCTCGACGATTGCCTCGGCCAGCGGGTGTTCGGAGGCGCGTTCCAGCGCGGCGGCGGCGGCCAGCAACTCATCCTCGGGCACATCGCCGAAGCTGGTCACATCGGTCAGTGCAGGCTTGCCTTCGGTCAGCGTGCCGGTCTTGTCGACGATCAGCGTATCGACATCGGCCATCAGTTCCAGCGCCTCGGCATTCTTGACCAGCACGCCGGCCTGCGCGCCGCGTCCCGCTGCCGTGGTGATGGAAATCGGCGTCGCCAGCCCAAGCGCACAGGGACAGGCAATGATCAGCACCGAGACCGCAGATGCGACGGCAAAGACATAGGACGGGCTGGGACCGAAGATCAGCCAGACGACAAAGGCCGCGATGGCGATCACCACCACCGCCGGCACGAAGATTGCCGAGACCCGATCAGCCAGCCCCTGAATCGGCGCCTTGGACCGCCGCGCCCCGGCCACCATCTGGACGATCTGCGACAGAACCGTATCGGCGCCGACATCTGTGGCGCGGATCGCCAGCGTCCCGTTCTTGTTGATCGTGCCGCCGGTCACGCGATCGCCCTGCACCTTCTCGACCGGCACCGGCTCGCCCGTGATCATGCTTTCGTCTAAGGACGACCGCCCCTCGACCACCTCGCCATCCACCGGCACGCTGTCTCCGGGACGCACGCGCAAGAGATCCCCGGCCACGATGTTTTCCAGCGGCGCGTCATATTCGCTGCCATCGGGCAGGATGCGCCGCGCCGTCTTGGGTGCCAGATCCATCAGCGCCCGGATCGCATCGCCGGTGCGTTCCCGCGCCCTGAGTTCCAGAACCTGTCCGACAAAGACCAGGGCAACGATGACCACGGCAGCCTCGTAATAGGTGCCGACCATGCCGCCCATCCGGTATTCTTCGGGAAAGATGCCCGGCAGGAAGGTCGCAAACAGCGAATAGAGATAGGCCGCGCCGACCCCCAGCGAGATCAGCGTCCACATGTTCGGCGAGCGGTTTTTGAAGGAATCCAGCCCGCGCTGAAAGAAGGGCCGCGCCGCCCACAGCACGATGGGCGTAGCCAGCAGGAATTCCAGCCAAGCGGCGGTGCGGTGCCCGATCCAGTCGCGGACCGGAATGCCCACCATCTCGCCCATGGTCAGGATCAACAGCGGCACGGCGGCGGCCACGCTGACCCAGAGCCGCCGGGTAAAATCGGTCAGTTCATGGCTGGGCTCGTCCGAGGGAATCATCGGCTCCAAGGCCATGCCGCAGATCGGGCAGGCGCCAGGTTCGTCGCGGACGATCTCGGGATGCATCGGGCAGGTCCACTGCGTGCCTGCCGGGGCGGATTTTTCGACCTTGACCGCCGCGCCCGAGGCGTAGAACCACGGATCGCCATCGAACTTCGACTGGCAACCGTCCGAGCAGAAATAGAAGGTCTGTCCCTCATAGTCGCGCTGGCGTGCCTCGGGCTTGATCGTCACCTGCATGCCGCAAACCGGGTCGATGGCCTTACCGGGATCAGCCTGTGCCGGTGCGCCACCGTGTGTCCCGTGATCGTGCTGCCTATGCGAATGATCGTGCTTGTGGTCCATGACTCTCTCCCGGCAGATACCTATAGGGGGTATATCAGACTTGCTCTATACCCCTTGAGGGTATAGCACAAGCTGCAGATGTTGAAGTTCGGAGCCCTCCTTGGCGCATGACAAGCAGAACCGAGACGCGATCCTGAAGCGGCTTTCCCGCCTGAACGGTCAGGTGCAGGGCGTGTCGCGCATGGTCGAGGACGGGCGCTATTGCGTCGATATCCTGAACCAGACCGCCGCCATCCGCTCGGCCCTGCGCGGGGTCGAGCGCCTGTTGATCGAGGATCACGCGCGAAGTTGCATGGAAGACGCGATCCAATCCGGCGATCAGGACCGGCAGCGGGTGATGTTCCGCGAGGTCGTCGAGCTGATGGAAAAGGTGCGCGACTGATGCGCCTGCTGCTGTCGGTCGTGCTTGCCGCCCTGCTGGCGGTGACGATGCCGCTGGCCCTGACCGGCGCCGCCTCGGCGGAGGCATCGCAGACGGCCTCGATAGCCGAAACATCCGTGCCGCCGGCCGCGCATGAATGCTGTACCCCACAGCCGGACTCTCAGCATGGCGACTGCACAGCCTGTGCCGCCATCGGCCATGCCGAAGTCACGCCGAACGCGGCCCGTTTGCCACGCCGCATCCGGCACATTCCCGCGTTGCAGGATATGAAATCCGCCAGGCCGCGTTTGCCGCTGCCCCCTCCGCGACCCGTTGCTCTCTGACGCCGCCTGGCCCGATGGGCCTGCAAGCTGATCAATTGCGCCACGAGAGGGGCGAATGCCCCTACGGCGCGCAATATCCTGAAGGACATCAGATATGAGCAATCCCAATTTCTCGCGTCGCGGGGCGATCCTGGCGGTCGCGGCGATGCTGTCGACAACCTCTACCCTTGCCTTCGCCGCCACCGGCTCGGATGCAAAGCCGAACCTGCTGAGTGTCACCAAGGACCCCGGCTGCGGCTGCTGCGGCGCCTGGGCCGACCTTGCCATCGAGGCGGGGTTTGAGGTCGAAATCACTGAGGCCAGCGACTATGTCGGCATGAAGCGCGACGCCGCTGTGCCCGAAAACCTGTGGTCCTGCCACACGACCCGGATCGGCGGCTATATCGTCGAGGGCCATGTGCCCTTCGCGGCCATAACGCAGCTTCTGGATCAGCGTCCCGACATCTCCGGGATCGCCGTGCCGGGGATGCCCGCCGGCTCTCCGGGCATGGGCGGCGGGGTCGAGGCCACCGCCGAGGTCATCGCCTGGGGCGGCATTGCCGGTGACGGGCGCGCCTTTCCGCTGGACGGATAACAGATGACGCGCAACGCACTCATCCTCGTCGCAGCGGCCGGTCTGGCCGCTGCGATCCTGATACTATGGCGCGGCAGCGGGGCCACTGAACCATCCACGCAGGATCAGGCCGTCATCGCGCTCGGCCAGCGGCTCTACGCCGAAAACTGCGCCACATGCCACGGCGCCGATCTGGAGGGCCAGCCGGACTGGCAGACCCCGCTCGCAAATGGCCGCTATCCGGCGCCACCGCATGACGAGACCGGCCACACATGGCATCATGCCGACGCGCTTCTGGAACGCATCATCCGCGACGGCACCGCCGCCGTGGTCGGCGATGGCTATGAAAGCGACATGCCCGGCTTTACTGATGTCATGAGCGATGCCGAGATTACCGCCGTTCTGGCCTATATCAAATCCACCTGGCCGGAACGCGAGCGCGCGATCCAGAGCCGCATCACCAAGGACAGCGCGCCATGACCTCCCGGCGCGTCACCACCATAGCCTAGGAGTTTCCCAATGCAGATAAGAACCGCCGCAATCGCCCTGACGCTGCTTGTCCTTGCCGGATGCGCGGCCCAGAGGCCCGATATCGCCGCCGAGGAAGCCTCGCCCTATCCGATCCCGAACGAGGTCGTCGCCATTGCCGGCCCTAACCAGGACCTGACCACGGCGCGCCTCGACCCGGCGGATGACTGCTATTGGTACTACCACGCAGGTCCGGTCGAAACGACGCTGGTGCCGCTGCGGGCCGCGAATGGCAACCAAATCTGCAACGCAAAACCGGTCTGACCCATCAGGATCGCCGGAGGGCAGCAGACTAGCTTATCGCCGTCACGCTGCCTTCCGGTGAATAGAGATAGGCGGTCGAACCGATCTGGACCCGCGGGTAGAGCCCGTTGATATGGGCCATGACCATGCGGACGCAGCCGGAACTGGCGCGGCTGCCGATCGAGGTCGGAAACGGCGTACCGTGAATGCGCAGATAGGTATCGCGGTCGCCGAGGTAGAGGTAAAGCGCGCGCGAACCCAGCGCGTTCTGGGGGCCGGGCTCGACGCCACCCTCAAATTGCGCATAGATCTCGGGCTCGCGCTTGATCATGTTCCGTGTCGGGGTCCAGTGCGGCCATTCGACCTTGCGCTTGATCGTATAGGTGCCCGGCTCATACAGATCGCCCCGGCCGATAGCGACGCCGTAGCGCATCGCCGTGCCACCCTCTTCGATGTGGTAAAGGTATCTTGCCACGGCATCGACATGAATATCGCCCGGCACCAGACCATCATTCGCGACGATCCGCTGCGGCAGGAAGCGCGGATGCAGACCCCAGGGATTGGGGCCACCGGCTTCCACCTCGGCATCCCAGGCGGCCTTCTGCGTCGCGTCGGGCCAGGTCGATGCCATTAACGGATTGGCAGCGGCAGCCGAGAACAGGGCGGTTGTCGTCCGAATGAAATGTCTGCGTGTCAGCATGTGATTGCTCCTCATTTATTTCTAACTTGAGAGAATGTGGTAAATGCAGCGAGTTCAGCGCCCATCTACCTCTGGCGTCGCCGCAGGTCCGCCTTCCAGATCGGCGATCAGCGCCTTCATCTCGGCGATTTCCAGCGTCTGGGCCTCGATGATGCTGTCCGCCAGCGCCCGCACACGAGGATCCGAGATATCGGCACGGGTGGATGTCAGGATCGCAATCGAGTGATGCGGAATCATCGCCTTCATCCAGGCGGTGTCGTCGACCGTTGCCTGACTGCGAACCAGAAACAGGCCGAGGGCAAATGCCAGAATTGAAAGGCCCGCGACGATCAAATTGGCACGCGGATTGCGGTACATCCCCAGCATGAAGGCCAACATGATCAGAGCCATGGCGCCGCCCATATACAGCGCCATCCACATCCGGGTCTGGCTGAAAAAGACATGATCCATCGCCCAGGTGTTCAGATACATCAGCCCGAACATGATCATCGTCGAGGTAGCGATCATCGCCGCGAAACGGCCATAGCTTCCGCCGCTCATGCTTCCGTGGCTCTTGTGTCGATCAGAATGATCCATAGCATTGTCCTTTCTTGAAATTTGTCAGTTCCGGCGCGAGGCCGCGACCAGTTCGGCCAATTCGGATGAAGAAATGGCGCCAAAGCGTGAATCCGATCCGGCGATGAAGGTGGGCGTGCCGACAAGCCCCATCGCCTCGGCCAGCGTATTGGACTGCTGGATATGCTGAGCAATCTCCGGGCCGTTCATATCGCGCTGCAATTGCTGCGTGTCTAAACCCATGGATCGCGCAACACGCAGGACGCTGGCCCTTTCGGCCCGGGGTTTCTGACTCATCAGGGCGCGATGAAAGTCGGCGTAGCGGTCCTGCTTGCGCGACGCCAGCGCCGCGCGGGCCGCGAAAACCGAACCCTCGCCGAAGACCGGCCATTCCCGCATCACCATCCGCAAGCCGGAATCGGCTCCTAACACGGCATCCACCACCGGCATCATCGCTCGGCAGAATTGGCAGTTATAGTCGAAGAACTCGATCAGAGATGCGTCGCCGTCTGGATTACCGAAGATCGGTGCATTCGCGTCGTGCTCAAGCTGCCTGCGGAATTCGGGTGGAAGCGAATGACCAGCCCAAGATAGGCGCGGTGCGATGGCCATCGCCGGTGCGGTAAGGGCCAGGGTCAGGATCATGCGTCGCTGAAACATGGTGCTCCCCTCTCACCCCGAGACCGCGAACGTCGTCATCATGCCGCTGGCAAGATGCGGCATATGGTGACAATGCAGCATCCATTCCGCCGCCTCGCCCGCATCCAGCGCCACCGTGACCATTGACATGGGCGGCACATAGACCGTGTCACGCAAAGCGCCGACGAACCGCTTGCCATTGATCGCGACGACCTGGAAATGATGGCCGTGCAGATGCATGGGATGGCCCATCATCGACATGTTGTGAAACATGATCTCGACCCGCTGGCCTGTTTTGGCCGTAACCGGAATCCGATCCTCGAACACGCGGTCGTTGATAGTCCAGCGATAGGGCTGCATCTGCCCGCCCAACATCACCATGGGTGATGCATCGGCAACTCGTTCCGTCAGCGGAGCAACGGCCCGCAAGGCGGCTTCCTGCCCAAGGTCAATATCGAATGCAGGTGCCGCATCGTCGGCCATTCCGAGAATGACCGGCACGATGGCGCCAGCGGTCGCAAGGATCAGGCCGGTTCGTTCATGCGCCCCCTCGCGCAGCGCAAGGATTGGCCACGCGCCGCCGCCTGCGGGCAGGTCAATTTCGATATCCAGGCGCTGCCCCATGGCAAGACCGAAGCGCGTCCCCGGCAAAGGCTGCACCGGCTGGCCATCCACCGCCACAAGCCGCCCCGGAACCTCACCGCTGTCGATCCAGAACACCGTGGCAGCAGCCGCATTGATGATCTGCAGCAGGACCCGGCCACCCTTTTCTACCCGCACAACTTCCGGGTCGCTCAAGGTGCGGTCATTCACCAGATAGGCATCGAAATCGAAGTCGTTCAGGTCCATCTGCATCCCGGTCATGCCGGGCATGGACATGCCGCTCATTTCCGACATCCCATTCATGGCCATACCGCTCCCCATGTCATGACCGGCTGGTTGCGACATTTCGGCTTCGGCGGCCTCGTCATGCCCCTTTCCCGAGCGGATTTCGTCCAGCACCTCTTCCGGCGGGCGGAAGGAAAAATCATGCAGGAACATGGTGACCTCTTGCCGATCAACTCGCAGATCCTCAGGGCGGCGGACGATCAGGGGTGCGGCCAGCAACTGCATCTCCTGAATGGGCACATGGCTGTGCATCCAGTGCGTGCCTGCTGCGGCCTCAAAATCATAGGCACGCGTCTCTCCTGGCTTCAGCAGCGGCATCGGCATATCGGGAACGCCGTCCTGCGCGTTCGGCGGGATCTGTCCATGCCAATGAATGATCGTCGGCTCGGTCAGATCATTGGTCAGGTCCAGCAGGAAACGCTGGCCCGGATCCAGAATAAGCCCGGGTGTTCCGTTGCCGTTGATCAGCCCGAAAACCGTGGCGGCGCGGCCATCGATGTCAAGCGTGCGCGTCGTTGCCTGCAATGCCAGCGCGGCTGGCTGAGCAAAGCCTGCGCGCGGGATGGCAAAAGCTGCGGCCATGGCAGCGGATGCGGTCAGAAAGCCGCGGCGATTCAGTGTGCAAGTCATATGAATAATCCATCAGACCCCGTAGGGCGAACCATGTTCGGCACCTTGAAAGGTGCGGCAAGCAAGTGTTCAGATGGATTTCGGAGGGCGGTATCCGGGGCCGACCAGAAGGCCCTCACGTGTCTCCGATATAGAGTGCCATTTCAGCGAATGCTCTGTCTCAACAGGCGCAAGTTGCGCGGCAGCAAGCCAGGGCGTAGATGTGCCGACACATACAATCGCACAGGCATCGGTCATATCGTGCCGAGAGGTTTCCCCCGGAGAGCCGTGCTCATGCCCGCCTTTGTCACCGGGATGGCTGATCGAAGCGACAACGTGATCGGCCGACAGTCCGGCTGTGCCAGCACTTTGCCCATGCTGCGTCACGCCCGCGAACACGAGCAGGACAACAAGCAGAGAATATATCGCGCGGCACATCATGTGGTTGAGTTGGAACCGATGAAACTAGCTTGACAATACGCAGGACAGGCTCTCGTTGCAATTCACGGTTTAATCAACAGAGGGTGTAGGTTTCTCCCTTCAGAGCCATTGACCGGCAGCCCTCCCCCGAGGTTCTGCCACCTTCCGCCTCCCCGCCGGTCTGACCGGCGATGTATGACTTGCCATGCGCGCGAGGCTGAGCCTCATGTGGGATGCAAGTCGGAGGCACTGGGCATGGTGAAGCGATTGAGGTTGAACGAGAAATCGGTGCGCGAGGCGGCACCGGAACCGGGCCGGGACTATCAGATCTTCGACAGTGAGGTGCGGGGATTTGCCATCTGCATCTACCGTTCCGGAAACCGGGCCTTCACGCTGGATTACCGACATGCCGGGCGGCAGCGGCGGATGACGCTGGGGCGCTGGCCGGAATGGTCGACGGCGGCAGCGCGGGAACGGGCGAAGGAATTGCGCCGCGACATCGATGCCGGGGGCGATCCGCTGGGCGCGAAGGAAGACGGGCGGGACGCGCCGCGCTTCAGGGATCTCATCGAGCATTATTCCGAGGTGCATCTCCCGAATCTGGCGAAGACCAATGCCTCGGATCAGCGGTCGATGCTGACCAAGCTGGTGGGGCCAGAGTGGAACAACAGGCTCGTCACCGAGATCACGCCCTATGACGTGGAAAAGCTCCTGAACCGAATCGCGGAGGGGCGCGCCCGCCCGCACAAGGCCAAGCCGAACAATCGTGCCCGAAAGCTGCAGGGGGCGAAGCCGACGCCGGTGCGTGCCAATCGTGTCGGCGAGGTGCTGCGCAAGATGTTCACCTATGCGCAGAGCTGGGGCTGGCGCGAGGATAATCCGGCTTCGGGCTTCCGCCGCCGCATCGAGAATCCGCGCGAGCGGTTTCTGTCGCAGGAGGAGATCCGGAAACTGGCATCGGCGCTGGACGCGGCCGAGGATCGCCGTGCGGCGGATATCATCCGGCTCTGCATGCTGACCGGGGCGCGGGTGGGCGAGGTCCGGCAGGCAAGGTTCGAGCATTTCAACCTTGAACATCTGAGCTGGTCAAAGCCCGCCAGCATGACCAAGCAGCGTAGGATTCACCGGCTGCCGATCTCGGACGAAGCCGCAGCCATTGTTCGCCAAAGGCAACTGCTGGTGCCGCGCGGCTGCTCATACCTGTTTCCGGGCGATGTGCCCGGCCAGCCTGTGAAGGAAATCCGCCGCTTCTGGCATCAGATCCAGAAGCAGGTGAACATTCCCGATGTCCGCATTCACGACTTGCGCCA
Source organism: Paracoccus sp. DMF (assembly GCF_004407025.1). NCBI lineage: Bacteria > Pseudomonadati > Pseudomonadota > Alphaproteobacteria > Rhodobacterales > Paracoccaceae > Paracoccus > Paracoccus sp. DMF. The sequence continues at coordinate 4,541 of NZ_SOKV02000051.1, read as the reverse complement.
CACCTTTGCCTCGCTGCTGGTCAGCGGTGGCGCGTCGCTGGAAATGATCGGAAAGCTCTTGGGTCACAGCCAGACGCAGACCACGGCGCGCTATGCCCATCTGATGGACTCGCCCCTGCGTGCTGGCGTCGATGCCGTGGCCAGCGCCTTCCGGCCGAAGCCGGTGCTGGTGCATGATGCCGGGGCGCAAGATGATCAGGCGCGCAAAAGCGCCTGACCAAACGTCGGCCTCTCGCAACGGGCGCTATGGGGTTTCCCGCAGCGCCCGCCAGATCGGGGTCAGTCGCCTGCGGATCGTGCTTTCATCAGGTATCTCGCGACCCGGAGAGGTCTTTGCGAACCAGTCCTGAACTTCCGCAACCCATTCACCCTGCGTTGCAGGCAGGCCATCCTCGTGCAGACGGACCATCTGCGAGATATAAAGACCTTCCCAGTCATAGCGGGATGGCGCACCGCCCGGATCTGCCGCACGCTTGGCGAGACCGTGGGCAATCTCGAACTCGTAAACCTCACTCGCGAGGATCAGCAGGTCGGAGGGTTCGACGGTGATGTGATTTTCGGGATCCGCGATCATCACCCAGTCCTTCTGGCCAATTGGTCGAACCCGCCGGATCACGCGGCGTTGCGGCCCGCTGGCCCAGCGCCGGAACATGCTGAGGATATCGACCACGGGCACCACGACCAGCCCTGACAGAATCGTCCCGTTCTGCTGGATCGGCTCGATCGCCATGACGACCTCGGGCTTTCCGTTGATGGCCCAAACCGCCAGATCGTCGAGGCTGCAATCCCATCTGATCGCAACTTCCTGAACCGTGAAAAACGTGCGTTGCGGCAATCCCATTTTGTTTCTTCTCCCTGCTCGTAGGCGCTGGGCTGCCCTTCTTTCGGCCCCAAAGCACCTTGCCTCAATCCTCTCGCGCGCAGACACAGCTTTCCCGATCACGGGCCTTGCAAAGGCTCGCGTCGCTCGACCGCATCCGGCGTGATTGGCCGACTTCTTCACCAGCAGAACGAGACTTGTCCAGACGATTTCACTGGGGACAACCGACTCTTTGTTCTTGACATGTTCCAGCCCCAACAAAGGCTGAATCTGACACCGGCGACCGGCAGAACCGGTTCTGCCGGTCGCCGGATTTTGCCTCTTGACAGCCTGTCTCGCAGTGCATGCGCATCGCCAAACCCAGCAAAACATGGGGTGGCATAACCTCCGGGAGGTTACGCCACCTTCCGCCTCCCTGCCGGGCCTTTTTATGTGATTGTTCTTCTCCCCGTCAGCGGCCCGGTCCGGGCGATGCAAGATGGAGGCAAGAGCATGACACAACCCATGAGTGCGGAACCGACGGTTGAACCGCGCCTGCTGCGCGGCTGGATCAGCCGCTACGATCTGGCGCAGGAGCTTGGCCTCACGGTCGATACGCTGGGGCGCTGGGAGCGGCGGCGGAAGGGTCCGGCCTGTGTCCGCGCCGGTCGCAAGATTTTCTATCGGATGAGCGTGGTGCAGGACTGGTTGCAGTCGCAGGAAATGCCGCGGGTCACCGACGCGAAACCCGGCAAGGCGCGGGGGCGGAAATGAACGCTATGTCCCAGATTCCCGATGCCGCTATCGATCATAGCTCTACGACCGATACTGCCTGCCCGCCGGACTGGCCCGCCCAGCGCCTCTCTGAGGCCCGGGGCATTGTCGCCGATTTCGTCCATCACCCGGACAGCCTGATCATCCTGGCTTGCCGCGCCATCGCCGCGCACAGCCCCGAAGATCAGGAACGCCGCGAGGCCTTGGCCCTTGCCGGTCTGCTGATCGCCGTGTCGAACCGCAAAGCGAAAGGTGGTGACGCATGACCCGTCGAACACCCGAGGCCGATATCCAACGCGCCATTGTCCACACATTGCGGATCGTCCTGCCCCGCGATGCCATCATCCACCATTCCGCCAATGAGGTCGGGTCGGGTGGCAAGGCCGCACGGCAGCGCCAGGCGATCCTGACCGGCATGGGCGTGTTTCCGGGCTTTGCCGATCTGGTCGTCCTGACTGGCTGGCAGGTGTTGTTTCTGGAGGTCAAAAGCCCGTCCGGCCGCCTCAGTCCGGCCCAGCGAGCGTTCCGCGACATGGTGAAGGCCCAAGGGTTCGGCTGGGCGCTGGTCCGCTCCGTCGAGGACGCGCTGGGCGCGCTCGCCGATCACGGCATCGCGACGCGCGCCCAAGCGCTAAACCCGCGACGGAGGGCCTGCGCATGAGCCACTACGCGACCAACTGGGCCATCCAGCAGCGCGGGCTGAAGCCCGCCACCAAGATCGTGCTCTGGCATCTCTGCGACCGTCACAATCCTGACTTCGGCTGTTTTCCGACCCAGGTGCGATTGGCCGCCGATTGCGAGATGTCGGTGTCATCCCTGAATGACCATCTCCGGGCGCTGGAAGAGGCGCGGCTGATCCACCGCGTCCGGTGCCAGGATCCGCAGACGCATCGACGCCAGGCAACCCGCTACATCCTCGGCTTCGAGGATCGATTTCCCGATCCGTCCGGCGGGGACGACGAGGACGATTCTGGCCCTGACGACGGCGATGACAGCGACGATCCATGTCCGGATTCCGGAGATGGAGCCATCTCCGAAAAATCCCCGAAGCCATCTCCGAATTTGGCCGGGTTCCATCTCCGAAATTCGGAGAATAACCCTGTAAGAGAACCATTAAGGGAACCAGTAAAGGAGGAGGAGGGCGCGCGAGCGCGCGATGATCGATTTGAAGAGTTTTTTGGCGCGCTGCTCGACGCCCTCGGTTTTGACACCAACGCCGGTCTTCCGGGCTGGTGGCAGGGCTGGCCGCCCCGCGAACATGTCCGTCGCTGGATTACCGATCTCGGCCTGACCGAGGACCGGATCGTCGCGGTGGCCCGCGACAGCCGCAGCACGCATCCCAATCCGCCGGACGGCCCGAGAGCACTGGACAGGGCCATGGAACGGGCGGCACGGAGCGCCGAGGCGAGGAAGCCCGCTGACGGCGACAAGCGGAGCAAGCGCGGCAACAAGCCTGCCGACGCGCGACGTGCCAGCATGGACGAGATCGCGGATTTCTATGCCGGGCTGGTGAACGGGGATGGCTATCTGCCCTCCAATGCCATCTCGAACACCGTGCGCAATGCCATGCTGGAACGCGGCCTGGTCACGACCGAGCGGCTGCGAGAACGGGGCGTGGCATGAGCATCCATTCCCGCTTCCCGAACCGCAGCACCACAGGCACCCGAACCAAACGCGCGCTGGGCGTCCAGCAGGTGCTGGAATGGGCCTTTCGCATGGAGAAGGCCCGGCTGGAACTGCCCGGGCCGCCCGACCCCGAACGCAGCGAAGGTCTCGGCTTCGGCCTCGAATACATGCTGATGCAACGCGCCGCGCTGGGCTGCCGCATCGATGGCGGAAGGTACAAGCCAGACAGTTCCACCCACCAGGACGCCGAAGTCATCGCGGCTTGTGTCGCCGGACTGCCAACCTCACTCGGTGGCTTGCGCATGGCGATCCGCATCGCCGAACTGGCCCGGGCCGGCATGACACCGGATTGGATGCCCGGCGCTGTACCACGCTGCGTGCCAATCGAGATGAAGCGCAATCAGCACGGCGAACGCGCGATCACCATCCCGGTGGGCACGACCCGTGTGCTGTCGCGCGGCAAGTGGCGGACGGTCGAACTCCGCGCCTGCCCGGTGACCTTCTCGCCGCATCCGGACCAGATCGCCGCCGCACGTCGCCACTACGAACATTGGTGGCTGGCGCTGGGCTGGGTGCGTGATGGGCTGATCGCGGGCGGCATGCTGCGGAGCATCGAGGTGACGGAGGTAATGCCGAGGCGCGAGCCATGGGCGAGCCCGTCGAGCCGCGAACAGATCGGCAACAAAACAGTTTGACATTCGTGCCCCTGTTGACTCATAACCCAAACATCGAAGACGAGCGCCCGGAGAACAGGCGCTCTTCCGGTCAGACCCTCCATCCCTACCCCCTTGCCATGGTTCCTCCTGGGCCGCGTCCGTATTCGGGGGGGCGCAGCGCGGAAGATTGCCAGCGTCAGGCGTTTTCACCGGGGAATCCAGGCGGAATCCACCTGAGCCAGAAGAGCGCCATTTCAATCAATAAAACAAGGCTTTGAGCCTCCCGCGAGGGTGGCTTCCTGCTGGATTCCGGCGGAATCCAAGAAGCCACCTGCGGGATCCAGTTCGCGGAAGCCAGGGGCACCGGAAGCCAGTGGAATCCAGCCGGGATCCAGCCCGCCCAAAGCCACCAAACCACAGGACGACCCTGCCCCATGAACCTCGCCTTTGCGCCGCGCCAGATCGAGTTCTGGCCGATCGAGCACCTGCGCCCCTATGCCCGGAACGCCAAGATGCACGGGCCCGAGCAGGTCGCCCGGATCGCCGCCAGCATGGCCCGCTTCGGATGGACCGTGCCCTGCATGGTCGGTGACGATGGCGAGCTGATCGCGGGCCACGGCCGGGTGCTGGCCGCGACCGAACTGGGGCTTGCGGAAGTGCCGGTGATCCGGCTCGGCCATCTCGAC
>NZ_SOKV02000050.1:0-21413 GCF_004407025.1 Paracoccus sp. DMF | reverse complement strand
GCTATGGATCCGCCATTTGTCAACATAACCTAGTAATTCACCTTGCAGATGCAAACAGCGCGCTCGGTCGTGTGTTGAAAGGTATTGATCGCGATAAAATCGATTGGCGTTAATTGCACTTTTTCGCCTTTCGCTCCGCCAAGAGCAGCGGAACGCCGCCTTTACTTCTCTCTTCCTGTCTTTTTTCATTGCGATGATTGGACACCACCCTCACGCTTGCAACGCCCGCACCCCAACCTCGCCTTCCCCGCGCGACTTGATCGCCGCCACGGCCGCGATGCTGCCCGCCGCCGTGGTGTAATACGGGATCTTGTCGTTCAGCGCGACCGCCCGGATCTCGCGCGAATCGGCGATGGCCTGCGTGCCTTCGGTGGTGTTCAGCACCATGGCGATCTCGCCGTTCTTGAGCCGATCCACGATGTTCGGGCGACCTTCATAGACCTTGTTGACCAGTTCGGTCTCGACCCCGGAATCGCGCAGGAAGCGGGCGGTGCCGGCGGTGGCGACCAGGGTGAAGCCCATCTCGGTCAGGTCGCGGGCGGCCTGGGCCAGCGCCTCGGACTTGTCGGCGTCGCGGACCGAGATGAAGACCAGCCCCTCGGAGGGCAGCGTCGTCCCCGCCCCCATCTGCGCCTTCAGGAAGGCGCGGGCGAAGTTGCGGTCCCAGCCCATGACTTCGCCGGTCGAGCGCATTTCCGGGCCCAAGAGCGTGTCGACGCCGGGGAATCGGGCGAAGGGCAGCACCGCCTCCTTGACCGAGAACCAGGGCGTGTTCGGGTCGGCGAGCGTCAGCGGGTCGGCGAAGGGCAGGCTGTCCTCGGGACCGACGCCTTCGGGATAGGCCGCGCGGGCCGGGAAGTTCGCCATCGGCTCGCCCGCCATCAGCCTCGCTGCGATCGAGGCGATGGCGCTGTCGGTGGCCTTGGCGACGAAGGGCACGGTGCGGCTGGCGCGCGGGTTGACCTCGAGCACGTAGATCGCGCCGTCCTTCAGGGCGAATTGCACGTTCATCAGCCCGACGACGTTCAGGGCGCGAGCCATGGCGACGGTCTGGACCTTCAGCTCGGCGATGGTGGCGGGGTCGAGCGTGTGCGGCGGCAGCGAACAGGCGCTGTCGCCGGAGTGAACGCCGGCCTCCTCGATATGCTCCATGATGCCGGCGACGTGGACGGTGCTGCCGTCCGAGAGCGCGTCGACATCGACTTCGATGGCGCCCGAGAGGTAGCTGTCGAGCAGCACCGGGCTGTCGCCCGAGACCTTGACCGCCTCGCGGATATAGCGGTTCAGCTGGTCCATGTCGCGCACGATCTCCATCGCGCGACCGCCCAGGACGTAGGACGGGCGGATGACCAGCGGGAAGCCGATGCGCCCGGCGATCTCGATGGCCTCGGCGTCGGAATGGGCGATGCCGTTGATCGGCTGCTTCAGGCCAAGGTCGTTCAGCAGCTTCTGGAAGCGCTCGCGATCCTCGGCCAGGTCGATGGCGTCGGGGGTGGTGCCGAGGATCGGGATGCCCTCCTCCTCCAGCGCGTTGGCCAGTTTCAAAGGCGTCTGGCCGCCGAACTGGACGATGACGCCGTGCAGCGTGCCGTTTTCCTGCTCGATGCGCAGGATTTCCAGGACGTGCTCCAGCGTCAGCGGCTCGAAATACAGCCGGTCCGAGGTGTCGTAATCGGTCGAGACCGTCTCGGGGTTGCAGTTGACCATGATGGTCTCGTAGCCGGCCTTGGTCAGCGCGAAACAGGCATGGCAGCAGCAATAGTCGAACTCGATGCCCTGGCCGATGCGGTTCGGGCCGCCGCCCAGGATCACGACCTTCTTGCGGTCGCTGGGCCGGGCCTCGTTTTCGACGTCGCCCATCGCCGGGGCTTCATAGGTCGAATACATATAGGGGGTCTGGGCCTCGAACTCGGCGGCGCAGGTGTCGATGCGCTTGAAGACCGGGTGCAGGTCATGGGCGCGGCGCGCCTCGCGCACCGCTTTCTCGCCGGTGCCGGTCAGGTCGGCCAGCCGGGCGTCGGTGAAGCCCATCATCTTCAGCCGGCGCAGGCCCTCGGCATCCTGGGGCAGCCCGCCCGCGCGCACGGCATTCTCGGCCTCGACGATCTCGCGCAGCCGCGCCAGGAACCAGGGGTCGAAGGCGGTGGCGTGCTGGATCTCGTCATCGCTCAGCCCGTGGCGCATCGCCTGGGCGATCAGGCGCAGCCGGTCGGGGGTCTGGGCGCTGATCGCCTTGATGACGGCGGCCTTGTCGGGCGCGCCGGGGATCTCGATGTCGTCAAGGCCGGTCAGCCCGTTCTCCATCGAGGCCAGCGCCTTTTGCAGCGATTCGTGGAAGCTGCGGCCGATGGCCATGACCTCGCCCACGGATTTCATCGCCGTGGTCAGCTCGGGCTTGGAGCCGGGGAATTTCTCGAAGGCGAAACGCGGAATCTTGGTCACGACATAGTCGATCGAGGGCTCGAAGCTGGCCGGCGTCACCTTGGTGATATCGTTGTCGAGCTCGTCCAGCGTATAGCCGACGGCGAGCTTGGCCGCGATCTTGGCGATGGGGAAACCGGTCGCCTTCGAGGCCAGCGCCGAGGACCGCGACACGCGCGGGTTCATCTCGATCACCACCATGCGGCCGTCCTTGGGATTGACCGCCCATTGCACGTTCGAGCCGCCGGTCTCGACGCCGATCTCGCGCAGCACGGCGATGCTGCCGTTCCGCATGCGCTGATATTCGCGGTCCGTCAGGGTCAGCGCCGGGGCCACGGTGATCGAATCGCCGGTATGCACGCCCATCGGGTCGACGTTCTCGATGGAGCAGACGATGATGGCGTTGTCGGCGCGGTCGCGCACCACCTCGAACTCGTATTCCTTCCAGCCCAGCAGGCTTTCGTCCACCAGCACCTGCGCCACCGGCGAGGCCTCCAGCCCTGAGCGCACGATGCGCTCGTAATCGTCGCGGTTATAGGCGACGCCGCCGCCGGTGCCGCCCAGGGTAAAGGCCGGGCGGATGATCGCCGGCAGGCCGATCTCATCCAGATCGACCATGGCCTGGGCAATCCCCGCGGCAATGTCATACTTGCCGCTTGCCAGTTTCGGCGCGGCGACGATGGTGGCGCGGGGGTTTTCCAACCCGATGCGGTCCATGGCCTCGCGGAACAGCTTGCGGTCCTCGGCCATCTCGATGGCGGCGCGCTGCGCGCCGATCAGCTCGACACCATAGCGGTTCAAGACGCCCATGTCGGCCAGCGCCAAGGCCGTGTTCAGCCCGGTCTGCCCGCCCATGGTCGGCAGCAGCGCGTCGGGCCGTTCCTTGGCGATGATCTTTTCCACCACCTCGGGGGTGATCGGCTCGATATAGGTGGCATCGGCCATCTCGGGATCGGTCATGATCGTCGCGGGGTTCGAGTTCACCAGGATGACGCGGTAGCCCTCTTCGCGTAGCGCCTTGCAGGCCTGGGCGCCGGAATAGTCGAATTCGCAGGCCTGGCCGATGACGATGGGCCCGGCGCCGATGATCAGGATGGACTTGATATCGGTTCTCTTCGGCATGGCGGTCCCTCGGGCTTGCGGCTGATAAATCGTCCGGGGTTATAGCCGTGGCGGGCCAAGGCGCAAGGGTCCGCACCGCCGCCCGGCCAAAAATCCGCGGCAGGCGAAAGGGGGCGCCTCCCCGACGCGCCGCCCCTGCCCTTCTCTGTTTTCCAAATACCCCTGCGGCCGGGCCACCGGGCGGGAGCGTCACGCCTTGGGCGCGCGCTTCTTCAACCCCTTGCCATGGTTCGAGATCCAGTCCATCGCCGCCAGCAGCACGCCCGAGACGACGAAGACCAGGTGGATCACCACCATCCAGCGGATCTGGTCGGGGGCATATTTGCCGACATCCATGAACACCTTCAGCAGGTGGATGCCCGAGATCGCCACGATCGAGGCCACCAGCTTCAGCTTCAGCCCCGAGAAATCGACCTCGCCCTGCCATTCCGGCCGGTCCTCGTGCGCGCTCAGGTTCATGCGGCTGACGAAATTCTCGTAGCCGGAAAAGATCACGATCAGCAGCAGGTTCGCGGCCAGGCTCAGGTCGATCAGCGCCAGCACCCCCAGCACCGCGTCGTTCACGGTCATCACCGGCAGGATCTGCACCAGGTGGCAGAACTCCAGGCCAAAGACCCAGAGCAGCAGCAGAAGCGACAGCGACAGGCCGACATATATCGGCGCCATCAGCCAGCGGCTGGCGAAAAGACTGCGTTCGATCAGGTGTTCCATGTCGTCCCTCGTTATGCGTTGCAGCCGATCTAGTCACGCCGCAGCGCGGCGAAAACCCCCCGCCTGCATGCGCGCGGCCGGAAACGGATTCTTCGTTGTGCAAATACCCCTGCGGCCGGGCCGCTGCCGCAGGTCAGTCCAGGCTGTCGTAATGGCGCAAGATCCACAGGATGTCATAGGCCAGCCAGGCCAGCCCCACCGCCATGACCTGCCGCGGGCCGCGGGCCCGCAGCGCCAGGGCGGCGGCCAGCACGCCCAGCACCAGCCGCAGCGGGTATTCCCAGCCCAGGGCCGCCAGATATTCGCGGCCCTTCAGCGCGGTATCGAAGAGATCGAAGGCGAAGGACAGCGCGAACAGCCCGTAGAAGCCGCGCCGGCGGCGCATGAAGAAGGCCTCGGTCTCGGCATGGTCGGCATTGCCGTCGGGAAAGATCAGCGTCGCCATCAGGAAGAAGAGCGACGTATAGGCCAGCACGAAGACATAGATGCCGAAATGCCAGCTTTCGACCCGGCGCAGGGCGAACTCCCACCACCAGAAATGCACCGCCCCGGTCAACAGCACCAAGGCCCAGACGATCTGCGCCGCCATGCCCTCGGTCCGCGCCGGCTGCTGGATGCGGCGCGACAGGCCCGAAAGCACCCGGGTGATGGCCAGCCCCAGGATCATGCTGACCAGAACCCGCAGATGGCCATAGGCTTCCATCGACCCGTCCCTTGCTGCCGCGCCTTGCCGGATGCTAACCGGCAAGGCGCGGACGGAAAAGGCCGACGCGCGTCACGCCGCGATGAATTCCCGCACGAAGGGCGTCGCCGGGCGGGCGCGGATGTCCTGCGGCCGGCCGATCTGCTCGATCCGGCCCATGGACATCACCACCACCAGGTCGGCCAGCTCCATGGCCTCGTCCTGGTCATGGGTGACGAAGACCGTGGTCAGGCCGGTGGTGTCGTGGATCTCGCGCAGGCCCTGGCGCAGCTCCTTGCGCACGCGGGCGTCAAGCGCACCGAAGGGCTCGTCGAGCAGCAGCATGCGCGGCTCGATGGCCAAGGCGCGCGCCAAGGCGACGCGCTGGCGCTGGCCGCCCGACAGCTGGCTCGGGAAGCGCCTGGCGATCTGCGGCAGCTGGATCAGGTCCAAGAGCTTCGACACCCGGCGCTGGATCTCGGCCGCGGGCGGGCGCGAGGCGCGCGGGCGGGCGCGCAGCCCATAGGCGATGTTCTCGAACACCGTCATATGCTTGAACAGCGCATAGCTCTGGAACACGAAGCCCGCGCGCCGTTCCTGCACAGTCATGCCGGTCGCGTCCTGGCCGTCGAACAGCACCCGGCCGGAACTCGGGAACTCCAGCCCGCCCAGGATGCGCAAGAGCGTGGTCTTGCCGGAACCCGAGGGCCCCAGCAGCGCCACCAGCGCCCCCGAGGGGATGGCCAGGCTGACCGGCCTCAGGGCCGTGGTGGCGCCGAATTCCTTGGCGATCTCGTCGATCTCGATATGCATCGGACACCTCAATATCTGCGGGTTGCGGCAAGCTGGTCGGCGTGGCGCCATTCCAGCACGGACTTCAGCGCCAGCGTCAGCAGGCCCAGCGCCGCCAGCACGGCGGCGAGCGAAAAGGCCGCCACCGAAAGATATTCGTTATACATCATCTCGATGGTGATCGGCATGGTGGCGGTGACGCCGCGGATCTTGCCGGACACCACGGCCACGGCGCCGAATTCGCCCATGGCGCGGGCGTTGCAGAGCAGTACCCCGTAAAGCAGCGCCCATTTGATGTTCGGCAGCGTCACGGTGCGGAACACCCGCCAGCCCGAGGCGCCCAGCGTCAGCGCCGCCTCCTCCTCGGCCCGGCCCTGCTCGATCATCACCGGGATCAGCTCGCGCGCGACGAAGGGAAAGGTGACGAAGACCGAGGCCAGCACGATCCCCGGCAGCGCGAAGATGATCGGAAAGCCCTGCGCGACCAGCCAGCCGCCGATCAGGCTGTTGGTGCCGAACAGCAAGACCAGCGCCAGCCCCGCCACCACCGGCGAGACCGAGAACGGCAGGTCGATCAGCGTGATCAGGAACGCCTTGCCGCGAAAGTCGAACTTGGTGATGGTCCAGGCGGCGGCAATGCCGAAGACCGCGTTCAGCGGCACGGCGATGGCCGCGACCAGCAGCGTCAGCCGGATCGCCGATTGCGCGTCGCGGTTTCCCAGCGAGGCGATGGCGGCGCCCGCGCCCTTGGCCAGGGCCTCGGCAAAGACCACGGCCAGCGGCGCCAGCACCAGGATGCCAAGGCCGACCAGGGCCACGGCGATCAGCGCGATGCGGGCCGGGCGGCTTTCCTCGGTCACCGGACGCCAGCGGGCGGGGGCTTGCGTATCAGACATGGCCAATCCTCCGGCGGCTCCAGATCTGGATCAGGTTGATGGCCAGAAGCATGGTGAACGAGATCAGCAGCATGGCGATGCCGATGGCCGCCGCGCCGTTGTAGTCGAATTCCTCCAGCTTGATGACGATCAGCAAGGGCGCGATCTCGGTCTTCAGCGGCAGGTTGCCGGCGATGAAGATGACCGAGCCGTATTCGCCGACCGCGCGGGCCAGCGACAACGCGAAGCCGGTCAGCGCGGCCGGCATCAGCATCGGCAGAATCACCCGATACAGCGTGTAGAACCGGCTGGCGCCCAGGGTGGCGCTGGCCTCCTCGACCTCGCGCTCGATCTCGGCGATCACAGGCTGCACGGTGCGGGTGACGAAGGGCAGGCCGACGAAGATCAGCGCGACCAGGATGCCCCATTGCGTATAGGCGATCTTGACGCCAAGCGTCTTGGCGAGGCTGCCGAAGACGCCGTTCGGGGCGTAAAGCGCGGTCAGCGCGATGCCCGCCACCGCCGTCGGCAGGGCGAAGGGCAGGTCCACCATCGCATCGACCAGCCGTCGGCCGGGAAATTCATAGCGCGCCAGCACCCAGGCCAGCAGCGTGCCGAAGACCAGGTTGAAGAGCGCGGCGAAGAATGCCAGCCGGAACGACAGATACAGCGCCGCCCAGACCCGCGGCGTATTCACCGTTTGCCAGACGCCCTCGATGCCGTAGCTCGCCCCCTGGGCCAGCAGCGCGCCGACCGGCAGGATGACGATCAGCGACAGCATGGTCAGCGTGATCCCCATGCCCAGCGCAAAGCCGGGCATGGGGGATTTCTGGATGCGCAAAGCCTGCATCGCCTACTTCCCGGAATAGATCTGGTCGAACGTGCCGCCGTCGCCGAAATGCTCGGGCTGGGCCTGCTTCCAGCCGCCGAAATCGGCGATGGTCACCAGGTCGAGCTTGGGGAAACGCGCCACGTCGTCCGGATTGGCGGCACTGGCATCCCAGGCGCGGTAATAGTGCTTGAAGGCCAGCGCCTGCCCCTCGGGCGAATAGAGGAAGTTCAGATAGCCGTCGGCCAGCGCCTTCTGCTCGTCGCCGCCGATGTTGGCGTCCACCACCGCGACCGGCGGCTCGGCCAGGATCGAGACCGAGGGCACCACGATGTCGAACTGGTCCTCGCCCAGCTCGTTCAGCGCCAGATAGGCCTCGTTCTCCCAGGCCAGCAGCACGTCGCCGATCTCGCGCTGGGTGAAGGTCGTGGTCGAGCCGCGCGCGCCGCTGTCCAGCACCGGGACGTGCTTGAACAACTCGGCCACGAAGGTCTTGGGATCCTGGCCGTTCTTCTGCGCCCAGGCCCAGGCGGCGAGATAGTTCCAGCGCGCCCCGCCGCTGGTCTTGGGGTTCGGCGTGATCACCTCGACGCCCTCCTCGACCAGGTCGCCCCAGTCCTTGATGCCCTTCGGGTTGCCCTCGCGCACCAGGAAGACGATGGTCGAGGTATAGGGCGAGCTGTTGTGCGGCAGGCGCGACTGCCAGTCCTCGGGCAGAAGCCCCTTTTCGGCGATCTTGTCGATGTCCGAGGCCAGCGCCAGCGTCACCACCTGCGCCTTGAGCCCGTCGATGACCGAGCGCGCCTGCGCGCCCGAGCCGCCATGCGAGGTCTCGATCTGCGGCGCCGGATGGCCGTCGGCTTCCCATTTCTTGGCAAAGGCGGCGTTCACCTCGCGGTAAAGCTCGCGCGTCGGGTCGTAGCTGACGTTGAGCAGGCTTTCGGCCTGGACCTGGCCGGCAAGGCCCAGCGCGGTCACGGTCAGCGCCACCGACATCACGCGGCGCAGGGGCAGGCTCAGGCAACGATCCCAGAAGCCGGCCTGCAGCGGATAGCCGGTCATGCGCTTGGTGCCGTCCTCGACCGTCAGGCGGCCGTCCAGGTGGCGACGGATCACCCGGCCATGGGCCAGTTGGCTGTCGGTCACGCGAATGGTGCGGATCATGATGCCTTCCCTCTTTCGATGCCCCGTCGGGGCCTTCATGCCCGTAATAACGACAGGGTTTATCGTTTATTTCAAGAAAAAAGACGCCTTCTCCCATCGTTTTTATTAATTATATAAATCAATATGTTATGATGACATGCGCCAAGATCCGTCGACATTTTCGGCCAAGGCAGATCCGCGCAGAATCGGAATCAGCGGGCTTTTCGGGGCCACAGCAGCACCGCGCGGAAACGACCAAGGCGGGACCCAAGGGCCCGGCCTCACCTGCTTTCCGTTTTCCAAATACCCCGGCACCCGCGCCGCTGGCCGGCCGCCTGAAAGCCGGCATCGGCCTTCTCTGTTTTCCAAATACCCCTGCGACCGCGACGCCCGCGGTCAGCCCGGAAGCTGGTCCTCGGCCTTCTGCGCCAGGGCCTCGGCGCGGGCGGCAAGCTCGGCCATGCCCTCGCGCAGGCTTTCGGGCACCACCGGCACCTCGACCCGCTGCGGGTTGACCTTCAACCGCGCCAGCTCGCGCTCGGCCGAGGCGGCGCGGTCCTCCAGCGCCGTCATGCGGTCGGCGAGCATCAGCCCGGCCAGCAGCAGGAGCCGCGGCTCGGGCATGCGGCCGGCCTGGGTCAGGATCGCCTGCGCCTCGCCGTCCAGCAGCGCGGCGGCACGCTTCAGCAGCCGCTCCTCGCCCTCCTGGCAGGACAGCGTGTAATTCTTGTGCCCGATCGAGAATTCGACTTCGGCCATGGCTCAGCCCCTTTCCCCGTCCACGTCCGCGGTCTCCGGCGCGGCGGCTTCCCCGGCCATGCGGTCCAGCGTGTCGATGATGTCGCCCATCTGCGCCATCTCGGCGGCGCGGGCGGCGCGCAGCGCCTCGACCTCGGCCTCCAGCGCGGCAAGCGCCTCGTCCCGGGGCAGGCCGGCGGCCTCGATCAGCGCGCGATTGGCAGCGGCCAGCGCCTCATTGGCCGCCGAGAGCCGCGCCGCCTCCTGCCCGGCCGCCACCAGGCGCTGATGCGCCTCGGCCAGCCGGCCCTCGCAGGCAGAGAGCGTCGCGGCCTCGCGCTCGTGCAGCGCCGCCAGCTCCTGCGACAGGCGCTGGTTCTCGGCCCGGCCCTCGGCCGAGGGCGCGTCGCCGCCGGCAGCAGCGGCCCGGTCGATCAGCCGGTCGATGCGGTCCAGGGCGGCGGTCAGCCGCTTTTCGCTGGCAGTCAGCTCGTCTCTCATCGGCCAGGATCCTTTCAGGCGCTTGTCCGCTTGCCCCGTTTTGGCACCCCGCCGCCGATATGACAAGAACGCCGGCCCGGGGCCGCGCGGCGACCCGCCCAAAGCCCCGGCTTTTCAGCCGCCCCCGCCCGCCCTATAAGGCGGCGAGCCTTTCATGAGGAGAGAAGATGCGCCGCGCAAAGATCACCCGCGACACGGCCGAGACCCGGATCGAGGTCGAGATCGACCTGGACGGCAGCGGCCGCTACGACAACCAGACCGGCGTCGGCTTCTTCGACCACATGCTGGACCAGCTCGCGCGGCATTCGCTGATCGACCTGACGGTGCGGGCCAAGGGCGACCTGCATATCGACGACCACCACACGGTCGAGGACACCGGCATCGCGCTGGGCCAGGCACTGGTCAAGGCGCTGGGCGACAAGACGGGCATCCGCCGCTATGGCCGCTTCCAACTGGCGATGGACGACGCCCAGGTCGCGGCGGCGCTGGACCTGTCGGGCCGGGCCTATCTGGTCTGGAACGTCGGCTTCCCGACCGAAAAGATCGGCACCTTCGATTGCGAGCTGGTGCGGGAATTCTTCCAGGCGCTCTCGACCCATGGCGGCATCACCCTGCATGTCGACCGCATCCACGGGGTGAATTCGCATCACATCGCCGAGGCCGCCTTCAAGGCCGTCGCCCGCGCCCTGCGCGAGGCGGTCGAGCCCGATCCGCGCATGGCCGGCGTGCTGCCCTCGACCAAGGGCGCGCTGTGATGCGCGTCGCCCTGGTCGATTACGACAGCGGCAACCTGCATTCCGCCGAAAAGGCCTTCGCGCTGATGGGCCGCGAGACCGGGGCCGACGTCATCGTCACCTCGGACCCCGAGGCCGTTGCCCGCGCCGACCGCATCGTGCTGCCCGGCGACGGCGCCTTCCCGGCCTGCAAGGCGGCGCTCGAGGCCGTGCCCGGCATGGTCGAGGCGCTGACCGAGGCAGTCCTGACCCGCGCCGTGCCCTTCATGGGCATCTGCGTCGGCATGCAGATGCTGGCCGAGATCGGCCATGAATATCGCGACACCCCCGGCCTCGGCTGGATCGGCGGCCAGATCGACGCCATCGACGCGCCGGGGCTGAAAGTGCCGCATATGGGCTGGAACGACCTGACGGTGCTGCGCCCGCATCCGCTGCTCGACGGCATCCGCTCGGGCGATCACGCCTATTTCGTGCACAGCTGGCAGTTTCGCGTCACGGAGCCCGCGCATCTGCTGGCCACGGCGGATTACGGCGGGCCGGTGACGGCGGTGGTCGGTCGCGACAATATCGTCGGCACCCAGTTCCACCCCGAGAAATCGCAGGACGTGGGCTTGCGCATCATCGCCAACTTCCTGCGCTGGCAGCCCTGAGGGTTCCGGCCCTGAGGGGTCAGGCTTTCGCCCGGCCCTCCTTGATCTTGGCGGCCAGGTCCTTGGCGATGGCAAAGGCGCCCTTGATGCGGTCGGCATCGCCTGGCCAGTCGCGCAGCACCACGATCTTGTTGTCGGTGACCTTGGCCTGGCCGCGCTGGTCGTGGATGAACTCGACCAGCCCGGCCGGATTCGGGAACTTGTCGCCGTGGAACTGGATCGTGACGCCCTTGGGCCCGGCGTCCAGCTTCGAGATATTCGCCCGCTTCGCCATCGCCTTGATGCGGATGACCAGCAGCAGCGTGTTCACCTCGCGCGGCAGCGAGCCGAAGCGGTCGATCAGCTCGGCGGCGAAACCCTCGAGCTCGACCTTGGTCGTCAGTTCGGCCAGCCGGCGATAGAGGCCCAGCCGCACGTCCAGGTCGGGCACATAGCTTTCGGGAATCGTCACCGGCACGCCCAGGTTCAGCTGCGGCGCCCATTCGTCCTCGGGCGTGCCCTCGATCTCGCCGGATTTCAGCTTGGCGATCGTCTCCTCCAGCATCTGCTGGTAAAGCTCGAAGCCGACCTCCTTGATGTGGCCGGACTGCTCCTCGCCCAGAAGGTTGCCCGCCCCGCGCAGGTCCAGGTCCTGCGAGGCCAGGTTGAAGCCGGCGCCCAGGCTGTCGATGGCGCCCAGGAACTTCAGCCGCCGCATCGCCTGCGGCGTCAGCGGTACCCGCGGCTTGGTGGTCAGGT
Organism: Paracoccus sp. DMF; assembly: GCF_004407025.1. Lineage (NCBI taxonomy): Bacteria > Pseudomonadati > Pseudomonadota > Alphaproteobacteria > Rhodobacterales > Paracoccaceae > Paracoccus > Paracoccus sp. DMF. Next base: position 9,477 of record NZ_SOKV02000050.1, on the reverse strand, counting down.
AGCAATAGGCCCGGGTCTTGGAGCGCCCGACCCGGCCGCGGATCTGGTAAAGCTGCGCCAGGCCGAACATGTCGGCGCGCCAGACCACCATGGTGTTGGCGGTCGGGATATCCAGGCCCGATTCGACGATGGTCGTCGCCAGCAGCACATCGGCGCCGCGGTCGTAGAAGGCGTTCATGCGGCTATCCAGATCGCCCGCCGCCAGCTGGCCATGCGCGACGATGGTCGAGACCTCGGGGACGTGTTCCCTCAGCCATTCCTCGATCTCGGGCAGGTCCGACAGGCGCGGCACGACGAAGAAGCTCTGCCCGCCGCGGTATTTCTCGCGCAGCAGCGCCTCGCGGATGGTGACGCTGTCGAACTCGCTGACATAGGTGCGGATCGAGAGCCGGTCCACCGGCGGCGTGCCGATGATCGACAGGTCCCGCACTCCGGTCAGCGACAGTTGCAAGGTGCGCGGGATCGGCGTCGCGGTCAGGGTCAGGACATGGATGTCGCTGCGCAGCTCCTTCAGGCGCTCCTTGTGGCCGACGCCGAAATGCTGCTCTTCGTCGACGATCAGCAGGCCGAGGTTCTTGAAGCGCACCTGCTTCGCCAGCACGGCATGGGTGCCGACGACGATGTCCACCGTGCCCTCGGCCAGGCCCTTGCGGGTCTCGGCGGCATCCTTGGCCGAAACGAAGCGCGACAGCGGCCGGACATTGATCGCCGTGCCGCGGAAACGCTCGGCAAAGGTGCGGAAATGCTGGCGCGCCAGCAGCGTGGTCGGCGCGACCACCGCGACCTGCCGGCCCTGGCTGGCGGCGATGAAGGCCGCGCGCATGGCAACCTCGGTCTTGCCGAAGCCGACGTCGCCCACCACCAGCCGGTCCATCGGTCGGCCGGCGGCCAGGTCCTCGGCCACGTCCGAGATCGCCGCCGCCTGGTCCTCAGTCTCGGTATAGGGGAAGCGGGCGGCAAAGCTTTCGACCTCGTGATGCTCGGGCTCCAGCACCGGGGCGGGACGCAGCAGGCGCTCGGCCGCGACGCGCATCAGCTTGTCGGCGATCAGCTTGATGCGTTCCTTGAGCCGCGCTTTCCGCGCCTGCCAGGCCCCCCCGCCCAGCTTGTCGAGCAAGCCTTCCTCATGGCCATAGCGGCTGAGCAGTTCGATGTTCTCGACCGGCAGATACAGCCGGTCGCCGCCGGCATATTCGATGGCGACGCAGTCATGCGGCACCTTCAGCGCCATCACGGTCTCGAGACCGGTATAGCGGCCGATGCCGTGTTCGACATGCACCACCAGGTCGCCGGGGGTCAGCGTGGTGGTGTCGCGCAGGAAATTCTCGGCCTTGCGCTTGCGCTTCGCGCCGCGGATCAGCCGGTCGCCCAGCACGTCCTGCTCCGAGATCACCGCCAGCGGTCCGGTCGCCGCGCCGTCCGAGGCGAACCCTTCCTCCAGCGGCCAGACCGCCAGCCCCAGCGCGCCGGGCGCGGCCGGCAGGTCGCGCAGGTCGGCGATGGGCTTCGCGCCCTGCACCCCCTCGTCGGCGATCAGCCCGGCCAGGCGTTCGCGGGCGCCTTCCGAAAAGCTCGCCACCACGACGCGATGCGTGGCTTGAAGTTTTCGAATATGCTCTGACAGCGCCTTGAACAGGTTTCCTTTTTCTGCCTGACGCTCGGGTGCGAAATTGCGCCCGACCCGGCCGCCCGCATCCAGCACGCCCGGCCCGGGCGGCTGCGGCAGCACCGACAGCCGCAGCAGGCGATGCGCGGCAAGCCAGCGCTTCCACTCAGCCTCGTCGGGAAACATCTCGGACGGCGGCACCGGGCGATAGACCGTATCGGTGCCCCCCTTGCGGGCCAACGCCTCGCGCCGGGCCTCGAATTGCTCGGCGATGGTATGCGCGCGCGCGTCGCGGACCTGGTCCAGGTGGTCGTCCGCCACCACCGAGGCCCCGGGCAGATAGTCGAAGAGGCTTTCCAGCCCGGCGTGGAACCAGGGCAGCCAATGCTCCATCCCGGCCATCTTGCGCCCGGCGCTGATGCCCTCATAAAGCGGGTCGTTCGCGGCGGCGCCATATTCGGCGCGGTAGTTCTGGCGGAAGCGGGTGATCGCGGCTTCGTCCAGGATCACCTCGGACATCGGCGCCAGTTCGACATGGTCGAGCTTTTCGGTGGAACGCTGTGATTCCACGTCGAAACGCCGCGCGCCCTCCAACACGTCGCCGAACATGTCCAGCCGGATCGGCCCCGAATCGCCCGGCGGATAGATGTCGATGATGCCGCCGCGCACGGCGAAATCGCCGGGCTCGGTCACGGTCGGCGATTGCGAAAAGCCCATGCGGGCCAGATAGGCGCGCAAGCCGCCCTCGTCCATGCGGTTGCCCACGGTGGCCGAGAAGCTGGCCCCGCGCAGCGCCGCGCGCGGCGGCACCCGCTGCATGGCGGCCGAAAGCGTGGTCAGCAGAACGAAGGGCCCCTTCAGCGCGCCATGCGCCAAGGCCGTCAGCACCGCCATGCGCGCGGCCATCACGCCCCCGGCGGGCGAGACGCGGTCGTAAGGCGTGGTGTCCCAGGCCGGGAATTCCAGCACTGCGGCCTGCGGGGCAAAGAACCCCAGCGCGGCGCGCATCGCCGCCATGCGGCGGTCGTCGCGGGCGATGTGGATGACGGGCTGGCCGCGCGACAGTTCGCGCGCAACCAGGGCGGCGTCCATGCCCTCGGGCGCGCCGGAAAGGATCAGGTGTTCGGGATGCGCTGACATGGCTCGTGAGGTAAAGCCGGCGCGGGCAGAGTCAAGTCAGAAGCCGAAGGGATGCGCGATCATCCAGACAGCACCGTAGAACGCCGTCACCGCCACCGACAGGACCGAGATCGCCAGCCCGACCCGGCGGTGGTGGCGCAGAAGCCGCGCCGCCTCGGCCCCGGCCTCGTTCACCGGCTGGCCGACCTCGGCCCGGGCCAGCACCGCGCCCAGCCGGCGCGCCAGCCGCAGGTCCAGCGCGAACAGACCGGCAAAGGGCAGGATCAGCAGCACCAGCGCCTGCGCCATCTCCAGCCCATAGCCGAAGCCCAGCACCGCCAGCGTGCTGACCAGGAATGCGCCGACGCCCAGCAGCACCGCCCCCTCGCGCGGGCCAAGCTGCCAGCGCGGCAGGGTCAGCGACAGCCAGTCCAGCAGCATCAGCGCCGCCGGATCGTCCTCGGGCCCCGGTGCGGTGCGGCCGGCGGCTGCGATCACGTCCGAAGGCACGCCCAGGCTGCGGCGGCCGGCCATGGTCCAGGCCAGCGTCAGGATCACCCAGAACCAGATCGAGCCGAAGGACCGGCTGTCCAGCAGGGCGAGGATGGCCTCGGCTCCGGGCACGCAAATCTCCCTCGTGCAAACTGCGCGAGGGGCAAACTAACCGCGCGCAACCGAAAGGGAAACCGGGATTTTCCGGCACCTCGCGTCCCTGGCCGCACAGTCTTTCCGTTTTCCAAATACCCGCAATCCCGGCCGCGCCGAGGGTCATGGGGGTTGCACAGCGGACGCCCCGGGTGCAGTTTCCCGCCCGAGCCAAGCCAAGCAAGAGGCCGCCATGTCCCCGACCCCGATCGTCGCCCCCTTCCCGATGACCCGCCTGCGCCGCCTGCGCCGCACGCCGGCGCTGCGCGCGCTGACGACCGAGGTGAACCTGACGCCGGCGAACCTGATCTGGCCGATCTTCGTGACCGAGATCGACGGCGGCGCCGGCGAGATCCCCTCGATGCCCGGGGTCGAGCGGCTGACGCTGGACGGCGCCAGGCGCGCGGCCGAAACCGCACTGCGGTTGAACATCCCGGCGATCTGCATCTTTCCGCATTCCGACCCGGACCAAAAGACCGAGAGTTGCGAACGCGCCTGGGACCCGGACAACATCGGCAACCGCGCCATCCGCGCCATCAAGGAGGTGGCGCCGGACCTGGCGGTGATGACCGATATCGCGCTCGACCCCTATAACGCCAACGGCCATGACGGGATCGTGCGGGACGGCGTGATCCTGAACGACGAGACGGTCGAGGCGCTGGGCCGCATGGCGCTGGTCCAGGCCGAGGCGGGGGCGGACATTCTCGGCCCCTCGGACATGATGGACGGGCGCATCGGCGCATTGCGCGGACTGCTGGAGTCGAACGGCCACAAGGACGTGGCGATCCTGTCCTATGCCGCGAAATACGCCTCGGGATTCTATGGTCCGTTCCGCGATGCGGTCGGCGCCTCGGGGCGGCTGGTCGGCGACAAGAAGACCTATCAGATCAACCCGGCGAACCGCGACGAGGCGATGCGCTGCGTCGCCCGCGACCTGGCCGAGGGCGCCGACATGGTCATGGTCAAGCCCGGCATGCCCTATCTGGACATCTGCCGCATGGTCCGCGACCAGTTCGCGGCGCCGACCTTCGCCTATCAGGTCAGCGGCGAATACGCGATGCTGGAGGGCGCGATCCGCAACGGCTGGCTGTCGCGCGACGTGGTCATCGAAAGCCTGCTCGCCTTCCGCCGCGCCGGCTGCGACGGCATCCTGACCTATTACGCGCCGCAGGTCGCCGAAAGGCTGGCATGAGGCGGCATTCGCCTTTATCATCGCGGGCTTAACGGGCGGCGCAACCGCCGTTCAGCAACGAGGGCGAAACATGACCAATCCCAACCCCATCAGCCGGCGGTTCCTTGTGCTGGGCGGCGCGCTGGCCGGTGCGGCGGCCGTGGCGGGCTGCTCGAACGCGGTCGGGCAGGACGCGCCCTCGCGGCTGGATGCGCGGGTGGACGCGACGCGCAACTACCTGCTGCAGACCTATCCCGCCACCGCGCCGATGGTGCAGAACGCCAAGGGCGTGCTCTACATGCCGCTGATGACCGAGGCCGGCTTCGGCGTCGGCGGCGCTTACGGCCAGGGCGCGCTGCGCATCAACAACGTGACGGTGGATTACTATTCCGCGGCGCAGGCCAGCGTCGGCTTCCAGATCGGCGCGCAGCAATATGCCCATGTGCTGATCTTCCAGACCGATGCCGCGCTGGCCGATTTCCGCCGCGCCCCGGGCTGGGTGGCCGAGGCCGGGGCCTATTACGCCCTGCCCGCCCGCGGCGTCTCGATGGGCACCGACACGATCACCGCGCAGCAGCCGGTGGTGGCCATGGTCTTCGGCCAGTCGGGGCTGATGGCCGGGGCCTCGATCGCCGGGACGAAATACACGCGCATCATCCCTTCGACCTTCTGAGGGGCCAATGGAAAAGGCCGGGCGCCCTGCCCGGCCTTTCCATTTCAACTGCCGTGGATGATGCGGACGTAGTTCTTGGTCTCGCGATAGGGCGGCACGCCGCCGTATTTCGCCACCGCCGCCGGCCCGGCGTTATAGGCGGCCAGCGCCAGCCGCCAGCTGCCGAAGGTGTTGTACATCATGCGCAGATAGCGCGCGCCGCCTTCCAGGTTCTGGATCGGGTCGCCGGGATCGACGCCCAGCTTCGCCGCCGTGCCGGGCATCAGCTGCGCCAGCCCGCGCGCGCCCTTGTGCGAGCGCGCCGAGGGGTTCCAGCCCGATTCCTGCTGCACCAGGCGCAGGAACAGGTCCTCGGGCACGCCATGCTTGCGCGCCATCGCCCGGGCATGCGGCAGATACTGGCTGCGGCGGTTGCCGCGATAGGCCGGGATGGCAGTCGGCAGGTCCAGCTCGACCACGCTTTTCGTCGAGGTGCCGCCGGGCCGCAGCCGCGCCGATTGCTGGTATTGCCCGGCCAGGCGCGAATCCATCAGCCGGGTCTGGCGCTCGAACTGGGCGATGCGCGACTTGCCGCTTTTGGTCTGGAGCCGCAGCCCCTCGGCCGCGGCGGGCGCGGCAAGCCCGGCCGAAATCGTCAGCACCAGCGCCGTGCGGCCGATGTTGCGCAGCAATGCCCGATGGCTTGAAAGCATCTGAAGTCCCTCATGCACGCCGTATTTCTTTTTGCCGGCACTATAGCGCAAAGCCGGGGGAACGCCGCAACAGCTTTGTTTCCCGGGCCGAACCGCGCCGGTATCGGCGGATTTCCGCGCAAGGCGGGCGCAGCATCCGCCGCTTGGCCGTCCCTTGCATTCCGCTTGCCCCGAGGCGCCGGGACGCGCTAAACCCGCGCGAGGCACGAACAGAACGAAAGGGCCGGCAGCATGGCGGGCAGCGTCAACAAGGTCATCCTGGTCGGCAACCTGGGCCAAGACCCCGAGGTCCGCAGCTTTCCGAGCGGCGGCAAGGTCGCGAACCTGCGCATCGCCACTTCGGAGACCTGGAAGGACCGCAACACCGGCGAGCGCAAGGAGCGCACGGAATGGCACACCGTCGCCATCTATTCCGAGCCCCTGGTCCGCGTCGCCGAGCAATACCTGAAAAAGGGCAGCAAGGTCTATGTCGAGGGCCAGCTGGAAACCCGCAAATGGCAGGACCAGAGCGGCAATGACCGCTATACGACCGAGGTTGCCCTGCGCCCCTTCCGCAGCGAGCTGCACATGCTCGACGGCCGCGGCGGCCCGGGTGGCGGCGGCGGTCGCGGCGATGACAATTACGGCGGCGGCAGCTATGGCGGTGGCGGCGGCTATGGCGGCGGCAGCTCGGGCGGCGGCTATGGCGGCAGCCAAGGTGGCGGCCAGGGCGGCGGGCAGCCGTCCTCGGGGCGGCCGGATTTCGACGACGATATCCCGTTCTAGGGCCTCGCCCGCGGCGCCCGCTTGGCGCCGGCACCTGTGCTCTTCCGACGCTCCGCCTCGACCCGAGGCGGGGCGTTTTCGTTTCCGTGCCTGCCGACCCCGGCGGCGGTTTGGCCCTGCGCTGGAACATCTGCCTTTCCCGAGGGTTGGGGACCGGACAGCAGAGGAGACCCGGCGATGAAGGCACTGATCTGGCACGGCAAGGGCGACATCCGGCACGAGACCGTGCCCGACCCCGGTATCGAGGACGGGCGCGACATCATCATCAAGGTCTGCGCCTGCGCCATCTGCGGCTCGGACCTGCACCTGATGGACGGCTATATGCCGACGATGGAAAGCGGCGACGTGCTGGGCCATGAGGCGATGGGCGAAGTGGTCGAGGTCGGGCGCGACCACAGCAAGTTCCAGGTCGGTGACCGCGTCGTCGTTCCCTTCAACATCGCTTGCGGCGACTGCTTCTTCTGCCGCAAGCAGCTGTATTCCCTGTGCGACCGCACCAATCGCAATGCGGAAAAGGCGGCCAAGCTCATGGGCCACGCCCCCGCGGGCCTGTTCGGCTATTCGCATCTGACCGGCGGCTATGCGGGCGGGCAGGCGGAATATCTGCGCGTGCCCTATGGCGACGTCGGGCCGATCCGGGTGCCGGACGGCCTGCCGGACGAGCAGGTGCTGTTTCTCTCGGACATCTTCCCCACCGGCTACATGGCGGCCGAGAACGCCGAAATCGAGCCCGGCGATACCGTCGCGATCTGGGGCTGCGGCCCGGTCGGGCAATTCGCCATCCAATGCGCCTGGATGCTGGGCGCGGGCCGCGTCATCGCCATCGACAAGGTGCCCGAGCGGCTTGCCATGGCCGAGACCCATGGCAAGGCCGAGGTGCTGGATTTCTCGGCGGTCAAGATCTATGACGCGCTGATGGAGATGACCGCGGGCCGCGGCCCCGATCGCTGCATCGATTGCGTCGGCACCGAGGCCGACGCCACGGCCAGCCTGGATTCCCTGCTCGACAAGGCCAAGGCCAGCCTGATGCTGGGCACCGACCGGCCGCATGTGCTGCGCGAGATGATCTATTGCTGCCGCAAGGGCGGCACGATCTCGGTCCCCGGGGTCTATGTCGGCATGGTCGACAAGATCCCCTTCGGCGCGGCGATGAACAAGGGGCTGACCTTTCGCATGGGCCAGACCCACACCCACCGCTATCTGGAACCGCTGCTGGACAAGGTCCAGAAGGGCGAGATCGACCCCTCCTTCGTCATCACCGACCGCGCGCCGCTGGCCGAGGGGCCGGAGCTTTACAAGAAGTTCCGCGACAAGAAGGACGGCTGCATCAAGGTCGTCATGACGCCGGGTTGAGCCATGGCCAGGATCGACGACATCCCCCCGGTCCGCGCGGACGGGCTGCAACTGGTCGAGAACCGTGCCTTCCAGGAACGCTTCTGGCGCGCGCAGCGCCTGGCCTGGATCGCCTTCGGCGCGCTGATGCTGGCGGCCCTGCTGGGCCTGACCGGCAGCGGCGGCCCGCTGCACAGCCGCGTGCTGCATTTCGCCGGCGCCAGTGTCGAGATGCCCCGCATCGCGCGCTGGGAGGGCAATGACGAGATCACCGTCACCCTGCGCGATGCCGATACGCTGGTCGTCGGCAATGAATTCTTCGACGGCGTCGGCCTTCAGCGCATCCAGCCCGAGCCGGAAACCGTGCTGCAGGGCGACCGGCAGGAGATGCGCTTTTCCGGGCCGGGCAAGGTCGTTCTGCAAATCCGCCCCGAGCATTTCGGGCTGGTGCGCTTCGACCTCGGGATCGGCGGGCACAGCCGGCCGGTCCGCCTGCTGGTGCTGCCATAGGAGGGCATGATGGATTCCGTCATTCGCGGCGTTGCGATCTATGCCTTCCTGCTGGCGGTCACCCGGCTTTCGGGCCGGCGCACCATGGCGCAGGCGACGCCCTTCGATTTCGTCCTGGTGCTGATCATCGCCGAGACGACGCAGCAGGCGCTTCTGGGCGACGATTTCTCGCTGATCAATGCGGTGGTGCTGATCGTCACGCTGTTCGCCGTCGATGTGGCGCTCTCCTATGCCAAGCGCGCTTCGAGCCGGCTGGCGCTGTGGCTGGACGGCGCGCCGACCGTGCTGATCAGCGACGGCCGCATCGATTTCCACGCCCTGGGGCGCGCGCGGGTCAGCGTGAACGATCTTCTGGAAGCCGCGCGGATCCAGCACGGGCTGAAGACGCTGGCCGATATCGACGCCGCCGTGCTGGAGATCAGCGGCGGGATCAGCATCGTGCCGAAGCAACAGGACGGCTAGCCTCTTGGCCCGCGCGAAACCTTGGCGCGTTCGCGGATCAGGCCTTCTCTGCGGTGAAAGCGGTCGCGCAATATTGAACCGCTCCGGGTTTGCCGGAGGCTGATTTTCGTTAGCCACCCGGCCATGGGCTCGGTTTCAGTGCGGCCTAGAAGTTTGCCTCGGCTTCGGCAGGCGGGATGTTCCCGATCGACTCCAGCAGGCGGCGATTGTTGAACCAGTCCACCCGTTCGAGTGTGGCATGTTCCACCGCTTCGAAACTGCGCCAGGCCCGTGACGATGGATGACCTCGCCTTGAACATATGGAGGGGACCGTCTCGGCCAAGGCATTGTCGTAGCTGTCGCCGACACTGCCGACCGATGGCTCGATGCCCGCTTCCGCCAGCCGTTCGCTGTAGTGAGTGCTCAGACGAATACCACATGAGCAAAGCCCTTCCAGGTGGCGACATAGGTGAAATCGTCGTCCATTGTCCTCAGACCATGTATGGATGGCCCCTTGGCAAGA